>JAQUZV010000136.1 GCA_028691155.1 Victivallales bacterium | reverse complement strand
CATCGTCCTCGCCGGCAAACTCCAGCAACAACCGGGTTTTCCCGGCGGCCGGAGGAGACATGGCCGCAATATGACGACGATGCCGTTTGGTCATGTCGATAATCAAATCGGCCTGCTCCAGCAATGCCGCGGTGAGCTGGGTATTGCGGAACCGGTCCATCGCGACACCTATTTGCGCCATGACATCGATACAGTGGGGCGAGGCCGGAAAGCCGCCGCCGGCGGCAATGCCCGCGGAAGCAATGACCAGACCGGATTGACCGGCCCGGCGGCAAAGATGGCGCAGGTAAGCTTCGCACATGGGACTGCGGCAGGTATTCCCGGTACAGACAAAAAGAATATGCTTCGAGTTTCCCGTCAAAAATAATTTCCCTTTCGGTAATGGAAAAAAATTCTTTCGCGACTATCTTAAAAGTCTCAATATAACCCGTAATTACGATAATTCACTGAAAGTTTGTCTGAAATGCGGAATAAAATCGAAGATAAATATATAAATATTCTCTCCGGCGAGTACTGTCGCCTCGACCGGATTATCACCTTGCCGCCGGATCGCCTGATCGAGGTCGACATGGGGTGCGGCAAGGGATCGTTCGCCACCCAACTGGCGGCCCGTTATCCCGACCGCCTGGTCATTGCCGCCGACGTCATGATCGGACGGCTGCGCAAGCTGGTCAAACGCAATGAACGGGAAGGCATTGTCAATATGCGCGCCTTGCGGGTGGAAGCCCGCTCCCTGCTGGTGCTGATGATGCCCGACCGCACCGTGCACCGGCTGCACATTCTTTGTCCCGATCCCTGGCCGAAAGACCGCCACCGCGCCAACCGGTTGCTCTGCGCCGATTTCATGGGGCAGATTCACCGTATTCTGCAACCGGGCGGCATGTTTCATTTTTCCACCGACGACGTCAATTATCTGACCGCGGTGGAGCAGGTGGTAACCGCGTCCGGGCTGTTCGACCCCTACCCGGAAGGATGGACCGATATCGCCGACCTCAAAACCGATTTCGAGCGGTTATGGAATGCGGAAGGCAAAGCGGTGCAACATCATGTCTGGCGGCGCCGGGAACCGGTCGACGATCCCAACTATCGCGGACATTGACCGGCCGTTACCGTCAGTGAAGCGCCCCGGAAAACAGAGGAAAAACGCATCGATCGGAAAATGTGGCGCGTTGCCATAAGAGAACATAACCGTCATGCAACAGTTGCGGGAAGGTCATGGAGCAAAATCGCTATCTTCGGGCTTTGGTCTGCTATCGCGCCGGCGATTTTTCGGCGGCGCTGACGCTGCTTGACACCGCAACGCCCAACGATCCAGCCGCACAAATGCTGACCGGCCTGTGCCGGGCCGGAAACGGCGATTATGCGGCCGCCCTGAGCGCTCTGGATCGGGCGACGGCCCAGGCGCCGGAAGATCCGACGGTTCGTTTCAATCGCGGCACGGTGCGGGAACAATGCGGCCGCACCGATGACGCCCTGGCCGATTACCGCCGGGTACTGGCAGCGGCGCCGGAACATGTCGGCGCCGCCCACAATGCCGCCCGACTACTGACCGGACGCGGGGAACCGGGCACGGCGGCAACCATTTGCCGGAAAGCGCTGGTGCTTACGCCACACCAGCCGCAACTGCTGGCGGCATGGGCCGGAGCATTATCCGCCCAGGGAGAGATCACCGCCGCCGTCACCGTCTATCGCAAAGCCCTGGCCGCAGCCCCGGACAACCTGCTGCTGCGGTCCAATTTGCTGTTGAACCTCAATTATCTGCCGATCCCGCCGGCGGCAATATTCCGCGAGCATCGACAGTGGCAACACGCCTTTCACGCGGCCCATCCGGACGCGCCGCCGATGTTTCCGCCGCGCGATCCGAATGAGCGGTGGCGTATCGGTTATCTGTCGCCGGATTTCCGTTACCATTCGGTGGCCTATTTTATCGAACCATTGCTGCGACATCACCGCCGCGACCGTTTTGCCATCCACAGTTTTAGCGACGTCACCCGCCCGGACGCCATCACCCGGCGGCTGACCGGACTGACCGAATACCGCCACGATATCAGCAACATGGACATTGCCGCCGCCGTCGCCTATATCCGATCCCAACACCTTGATGTACTGGTGGACCTGGCCGGACATACCGGGCGTAAGTTGGCGGTCTTCGCCCATCGCGCCGCCCCGATTCAGGTGGCCTATCTCGGCTATCCCAACACCACCGGGCTGCGGCGGATGGATTACCGTTTTGCCGACGATCTGGCCGACCGACCCGACACGGCGCGTTTTTATACCGAAAAACGCCTGTTTCTGCCCGGCGGACTTTGGGCCTACGCCCCGTTGGCGGAAGCCCCGGAGATCCAACCGCCGCCGCTGCTGACCCGTGGCGTCATGACATTCGGTTCGTGCAACAACCAGGCAAAAATCTCCGATTTCACCTTGCAGGTCTGGGCCGGGGCATTGCGGGCCTGTCCCGGCAGCCGGCTGCGGCTGAAAAACCGGGCGCTGCGGGATGCCGCCGTCGTCCGCCGCCTGACGGCGCGACTGGCCGATTGCGGCATTGCCGCCGACCGGGTGACGTGCGAAGGATTTGTTCCCGGCCATCGCGCCCATCTGGAATTTTACCATCACATCGATCTGGCCCTCGACACCCTGCCCTACAACGGCACCACCACCACGTTCGAGGCGTTGTGGATGGGAGTTCCGACCCTGACCCTGCCCGGTACCGAGCACGCGTCCCGGGTGGGCGGTGCCATCATGGGACGGCTGGGACTCAACTCTTTCGTCGCCGCCGATCCTGACGATTTTGCCCGGATCGCCGCCGGCTATGCCGCCCGACCGGACACACTGGCGGCACTCCGGACCGCGTTGCGCCCGCTGCTGGCCGATTCGCCGTTGCTGGACGGCCAACGTCTGGCCCGTGCCGTGGAAGATCAATACGAACACATCATCACTCGGGAGAATTTATCATGAGAATCCGATTGCTGCCATTGCTGTTATTGCCGCTGTTCATCACCGCCGCCGGTTGTCGTATCGCCGCCCCTCACGCGGCAACCATGCCCCGCGACGCCGTAACGCAAGTGGCCACCATCGACGCCTTGCTGGCCGGAGTTTACGACGGCGAAGTCACGCTGGCCGAACTTCGCCGTTACGGCGATACCGGCATCGGCACCGTCAACGGCCTCGACGGCGAACTGTTGTTGCTGGACGGCAATTTCTATCAAATCCGCGCCGACGGCCGGGTGTACCGCCCCGATCCGAACGAAAAAACCCCGTTTGCCGCCGTAACTTTTTTTCAGCCGCAACAGCACTATCCGGCCCGGCCATGGACGGAAAAACAGTTATGCGCTCAAATCGACCGCTGGGCCCCCGACCGCAATCTGCTGCTGGCCATTCGGATCACCGGATACTTTACCCGGATGCGGACCCGCTCGGTGCCGGCGCAACGCCCGCCCTACCGGCCGTTGACGGCAATCACGGAGAAACAACCGGAATTCGAGCTGGAAAAGGTTTCCGGCACCATTGTCGGTTTCCGATTGCCGTCTTATGTCAAGGGCATCAACGTTCCCGGTTATCACTGGCATTTCATCACCGCCGACCATCGCCATGGCGGCCATATCCTCAATTTTCAAATAATCTCCGGGCGGATTGAATTGCAAACGCTGGCCCGCTTTTATCTGCTGCTGCCGCGGCACTCGGCCGGTTTTGCCGCCATCGACCTGGGTCAAGACCGGACGGAAGAGCTGCGCCGGGCGGAACAATAACCCTTTAAACCGAAAACGCCACTTTTTTTCCGTCGGGTTGTTGTCTTATCACCATGACGCATTTATATTCATAATCGTCTGCCAACCCGATCGCTACGTATAAACAGGGGGAACCGAGATGAGGATACGGGGATTTTTACCGACCGTTTTGCTGGCCGTACCGCTGTTGACTTTTGCCGCCGAAAACCCAACCACCGCCGATCCATTGCCGCCCCAGTTGCAGCGGGACGGCATCATGATTACCGACCACGCCTACAAACAGGTTTTTCAGGCTTATCTCGACAATCCACACCCCTTTGTCACCACCGATTCGATTCTCAATGCCTATCAGGTCTTGTTCGAAGCGTCTTTGCTCCAGGTGGAAACGGGACAGGCCGCTAAACTGCAAAAAATCGTGCTTGCCCTTAACCGCGGCCTGGCCGATTTTCACGGCGATAATTTCAAAGTGCCGCCGGAACTGCTCCGGGCGGCACTTCGTCGGGACCGCCTGATCGTCGGAGTCGCCGCCAAACTGCTGGACCCGGAATTCAAACTGGCGGACCCCGAGCTGGAACAAGCTGTTGCCGCCACCGTCAACCAGCTGCAAACCGGAAGCGGATTATTTATCCCGTCATGGTGGGGCCACCCCACACCACAATTTGCCGGACTCGATTGCCAACGTTTCCGTCCCTGCGGTTTTTACGACAGCAGTACTATTTTGCAACGTTATTTTCAGGCAGTCACCTGGTTGCAGCAAATACCGTTTCAGGTTGACAGCAATGAACAGTTGCTGGCTTATTTGGTGCTGCAGAATGTATATAGTCACTCCGACGCTAAAACCCATGCAGCGTTTTTTCATTTTTACCGCGGAATCCTTGGGCCGCCGGACGGCAAAGAATTTATTCCCTTCATTTCCTATTTGCCCTGCAGTTTGAAGAATCTGGACGACTTCCGAAAATTGCTGCGCAAGACGCCCCCGGAACAGATTAATGATACCATGCGAACCGCGTTGCTACCCGAAAGCGGCCTGGATCTGCTTCGGATTCTACCGGCACGACAAACTCCGGATGCCATCTTGTTTGCCATGGTTATCGATCCACGCCGTGCGGTCGATCATTTCCCGTCGGGACTGGAAGTTGCCGCCATGCTGGGATCGTCGTTCGCCAGTGAACAGCTCTCCCCGGAGCAGGACAAGGTCGCCGCAGACGCGGTAACCTCGTTGCAACAGGAGTCGCTGTATTGCCAATATCTGCAAACGTTGCAGACCCTGTTCGATCCACTGCCGCCGGAAGCGCCGGATTTCATGCGTAACCGCGCCTGGGAAATCAAAAGCTGCAATACCGTTCTGGCGGGCTGGGCCCAACAACGCCACGCCTGGACGCTGCAGGCCAAAAGCAATGTTTCATATCGGTGTCTGGAGTCCAATTATTCCGGTCTGGTGGAACCAAATTGCGCGTTTTGGGAGAAAATGGCGCAACTATGCCGGATGACCGGAATGTTTTTTGACTACTATCAGTCCCAGCCCCCACACCCTGAGAGCAACCTGCCGGATTACCGAAAACTGCTCGCTCTTCTGGAAAAAGATGATCTGGAAACCCTTAGGAAGCAACATCAAATCAGTGTTTCCATTGGATGCCAGGCTTTTTTGGTTACCAATCTGCTCGAAGATCCCTCATGGTGGAAAGATAAAAGCAGCGCCGCGCATCGCCAACACGTGCACCATGCCATCGCCCGGCTGATCGAGATACTGGAAACCAAAACCCTGCATCAATATCCCGAACTGGAAGCGCAATTGACGGCATTGGAGCCGACTCCCTGTCGTTACTGGGATAAACTTCAAGCCATCTGTCTACAGCTGCAGCTCATCAGCCTGAAGCAACTGCATCGACTGCCGTTTTCCGACGCCGATCGGAAATTTCTTAAAAATTACGGCATTGCTATTGCTCACATCATGCTTTATGGCGACAATTCCTATCTTAACCCCAATGACGATGCCATGCGAATCTGCCAGGTTTTTACCGCTACCGATGACGGGATGACAACGTCTTATCTGGAAGTCGGCATCGGCCGCGCCCGCCGGTTGCTGGTGCTTTATCCGACCCCGCAGGGTAAGAAACTCTATACCGGGGCCGTTCTGCCGTACTATGAATTTTCAAGTCCCCGGCCGCTGACCGACGCCCAATGGCGGCAACAACTGGATTCGCCGGAGCGGCCGGCAGTTCCCGCCTGGCTGAAACCGATCATCGCCGGCGGTAAACTGGATATTCCGCAATGGGACAAAAAACGGCAGCAATGAGTTCCCGTCACCAACCGAATCCCCAACCGGACGGAATAATTACCCCGGGCGGAATCATAACCCTTTGAACTGAAAACGCCACGTTTTTTCCGTCGGGTTGTTGCCTTATTGCCGTGGCACATTTATATTCATAACCAGCTATCGGCTCGATCGCCACGACAAATCAGGGGGAAATCGAAATAAAAATACGGGAATTGTTGTCGACCGCTCTGCTGGCCGTGCCGCTGCTGACTTTTG
>JAQUZV010000135.1 GCA_028691155.1 Victivallales bacterium | reverse complement strand
CCGGAAGTCGACAACAGTCGGTGCAACGGCTGTCGCCGCTGCGTCGATCTCTGTCAATTCAACGCCATTGCCGTACTGGGACAGCGAGTGCTGCTCTTTTCCGATCTGTGTCACGGCTGCGGCGGCTGCGTCAACATCTGTCCCACCGGAGCCCTGAGCGAAAAACCTTATCCCATCGGAGAAACGGGAACCGGACAATGCCGGGAACTGACGCTGGACAGCGGCAGTCTGGCCATCGGGCAATCCATGGCGCCGCCGCTGATCCGTGCCGTCAAAACACATGCCGACGGGAAACGGGATTATATCATCATCGATTGCCCGCCGGGAACCGCCTGTCCGATGGTCAGCGCGGTTCGCGGAGCGGATTTCACCGTACTGGTCACCGAACCGACGCCGTTCGGACTCCACGATCTGGCGCTGGCGGTAGCCACGTTGCGGGAACTGCAACTGCCGTTCGGCGTGGTCATCAACCGCGCCGACAGCGGCGACGACCGGGTCCGGGAATACTGCCGCAAGGAAAACATCCCGATCCTGTTGGAAATTCCCCAGAGCCGCACCATTGCCGCGGCCTATTCCCGCGGTCAGACGCTGCTTCAGGCCGCGCCGGAATTACGTCCCCGGCTGCAACAACTGCTGGATGAAACGGCGCGTCTGGCCGCAACGGAGGTAACCCGATGAAAGAACTGGTCATCATCAGCGGCAAGGGCGGCACCGGCAAAACCAGCCTCACCGCCTCTTTTGCCGCGCTGGCCGGCAATGCCGTGCTGGCGGACTGCGATGTGGACGCCGCCGATCTGCACCTGCTGCTTCACCCGCGGGTAAAGGCCGAACATCAATTTATCTGCGGTCACGAAGCGATCCTGGATCCGGACCGCTGTACGGGCTGCGGCGACTGCCTGACCCGATGCCGTTTCGACGCCATCGGCATCGCCGCCGACCATAAAATAACCATCGATCCCTATTCCTGCGAAGGTTGCGGTGTCTGCGTGCACTTCTGTCCGGCCCGGGCGATTGCCTTTCCCGCCCGCCGTTGCGGCGAATGGTACGAGTCGGAAACGAATTACGGCGCCATGGTGCATGCCAAACTGGCCCCCGCCGCGGAAAATTCCGGCAAACTGGTGGCCCAGGTGCGCCAGGCGGCCCGCCAACTCGCCGAGCAACGGAACAGTAACATGATCATCGTCGACGGCCCGCCGGGCATCGGCTGCCCGGTCATTGCCGCCCTCGGCGGCGCGTCGGCCGTGCTGATCGTCACCGAACCGACCGTATCCGGCGAACACGATCTGGAACGGGTATTGCAACTGGCCGGACACTTCGAAGTTCCGGCCCTGGTCTGTATCAACAAATGGGATCTCAATCCGGAAACCGCCGCACGGATCGAACAGTCGGCGGCGGCGGCCGGAGCTACTCCGGTCGGCCGGGTACCTTACGATACCATGTTTACGACCGCTATGGTGAACGGACGCCTGGCGGTACATTATGCCGACTCGGAAGCGTCAAAAAACATCGTCAAAGTATGGGAGAAAATATGTCGGATCATTTGAAGGAAGAACCGCAATGCGGCGGTTGCGCCGGTAGCGCCGGTGGCGGTGGCGGCAACAGCAGTTGCCGCGTTGACCACCGGGAAGCGGAGGGGGAAACGGACGCCTTACGCCGGTGTTTGAATCGCATTCACCATAAAATTGTGGTGATGTCCGGGAAAGGCGGCGTCGGCAAAAGTACGGTGGCGGTCAATCTGGCGGTCGCGCTGGCTACGGCCGGAAAAAGGGTGGGATTGTTGGACGTGGATATTCATGGTCCCAGTATTCCCACCATGCTCAATCTGACCGAGGCGCGACTGACGGCGCAGGGCGACCGGATGATTCCGGTCGGCATCGGCGAATTGAAGGTAATGTCGATCGGATTTCTGCTGCGCGAACGCGACGATGCCGTCATCTGGCGCGGCCCGATGAAAATGGGGGTTATCCGACAGTTTCTGACCGAAGTGGAGTGGGGCGATCTGGACTATCTGATCATCGACTCCCCGCCCGGAACCGGCGACGAGCCGCTGTCCGTCTGCCAGTTGATCGACGACGCCGCCGGTGCGATCATCGTGACGACGCCGCAGGAAGTGGCGGCGGCGGATGTGCGCAAATCGGTGGATTTTTGTCTAAAACTGGATCTGCCGATCCTGGGGGTGGTCGAAAACATGAGCGGCTTTGCCTGTCCGGAATGCGGCAAAGTCACGGAAATTTTCAATTCCGGCGGCGGTCAGGCCCTCGCCGACCGGTTCGGCTTGCGACTGCTGGGCAAAGTGCCGCTGGATCCGCTGGTGTGTCATGCCGGAGACAGCGGCAAACCATTCATCTATCACTTTTCGAAAACGGCAACCGCCAAGGCGTTCGAGACGATCATCGCCCCGATCCTGGCGCTGTCGGAACACGACGCGGATAATAACGCCGACCATGAAACGGCAACCTCCAACAACCATCAAGGAAATCATATCATGAAAATCGCTTTACCTCTCGCCGACGGAAAATTGTGTCTGCACTTCGGCCATTGCCAACAGTTTGCGTTGGTCGATGTCGATGACGCCACCCGTAAAATCACCGGAACCACGCTGGTTACGCCGCCTCCTCACGAACCGGGACTGTTGCCGCAATGGCTCGGCGAACAGGGCGTCACCGACATTATCGCCGGGGGCATGGGCCAACGGGCTCAGATGTTGCTGGCGGAGCGCGGCATTACCGTCATTACCGGTGCCGCCGCGGCGACACCGGAAGCGCTGGTAACCGCCTACCTGGCGGGAACGCTGGCCACCGGCGCCAACACCTGCGACCATTAGCATGGACGAAAAAAACGGCGTGGCCCCGACCCCACGCCCCAAACACCCGCACCCGCACTGCCTGCTCTGCGGCGACAGAAACCCGTGGAGTCTGCAGTTGCGTTTCACGGCCGCCGCGGACGGAGAAGTAAGTACGTGGTTCAAAGGGCGTCAGGCGCTGCAGGGATACAGCGGTTTTCTGCACGGCGGAGTCATTGCCTCGCTGCTCGATTCCGCCATGACCAACTGTCTGTTTCAACAGGGAATCCGCGCGGTTACCGGGGAATTGAAGATCCGTTACCGTCATCCGATTCCCTGTCGCGCGGAACTGGATTTGCGGGCTCGGGTGACGGCCGCCAAACCGCCGCTGTTTCAGTTGGAAGCGGAACTGCGACAGGAAACGCGGGTCATGGCCCGCGCCACGGCCAAGTTCATGCAGAAAGAGGAGCTTTGAGTTCCCGATAAATTGAAACCGACCGGAAACGAACCGGAAAATATCGCAAACAGCTTGATTTTTCCATTTTATTCCGGTCTGTTGTTTTGCTGTCGTCGCCGACAACATCGTGTGTTTGTGCGCCGGCAGAGCCATAATTGTTTTGACAAAAGCGTCCGGGAATAATACATTATCCCCGGATATTGTATTGCCAGTACCATAAGGAACAATCATCATGCCGATAGAAAAAGCCAAAACTGCCTATGCGCAGGAAAAACTCAACTGCGCCCAAAGCGTCCTACGCGGTTTTCAGGATTGTTTGTCCGTGGCGGACGAACAGATTGCCGCCGCCCAAAAACTCGGCGGCGGCCGGGCGGAAGGCGGTCGCTGCGGCGCGTTGTACGCCGCCCGTACCCTCGCGCCGAATGACGCGGCAAGAGAAGAGATCAGCCGGCGCTTCGTAGCCCGGGCCGGATCGGACCAATGCCGGGAAATCAGACGTCAAAAGCATTTGTCCTGCAGCGGCTGCGTGGAGTTGGCGGCAACGCTGCTTCACGCCGAAACGGCGGAGAAGCCCCGACGCGGCTGACCACAAGACGATACGTTTTTATGTGCCGAGAAGCACAATTGATCAAATTATCATTTCCCGGTCATAGTCCGATTGAAGAAATGATATGTTACCAAAAGGAGAATCGATCGATGAATCCACTGCCGGAAGAAGTACGTCAAGCCTGGGATCAGCGCGCCGGCGCTATCGTGTTGACCACGGTATCCCCCGACGGAAAACCCAACAGCATTTACGCCACCTGCGTCGGCATGTCCGAAGACGGTAGAATCGTCATTGCCGACAACTATTTTCATAAAACCCGGGAAAACATTCTGAGCGGCTCGCCGGGAGCCGTACTGTTCATTACCGGCGACAACAAGGCTTATCAGCTCAAGGGCGACTTGGAATACCATCGCGACGGCAAGTTTTTCACTTTCATGAAAAGCTGGAACCCTCCCGAACACCCCGGACACGCCGCGGCCGTCCTGACGCCGCGCGAGGTCTATTCCGGCGCCAAACGACTCGATTGAAGTCCCGGCCAACGGAGGAACGAAGCATGAGTACAAATCGGAACCATCGGACGGAACCCCGGTCCAAAGTACCGATCGAGGCCATTCTGGAAAGTATTTCCGACGGTGTTTTTACCGTTGATCCGGACTGGCGCGTTACTTCGTTCAACCGTGCCGCGGCCGAAATTCTGGGCATCCCGCGCGAGGAAGCCATCGGACGGCCCTGCGCGGAAATTTTCCGCTCCAATATGTGCCAGACCTCCTGCGCCCTGCGGCAGACTCTCGCCACCGGCCTTCCGGTCATCAACCGGTTGTGCTACATCATCGACTCCGACGGCAACCGCCACCCGATCAGCGTTTCCACCGCGGTACTGCGCGCCGCGGACGGCAGCATCATCGGCGGCGCGGAGACATTCCGGGACTTGAGCGAAGTTGAGGAACTGCGCAAAAAACTCGAAGGCCGGGTCCAGATCGGCGACTTCATCAGCCACAGTCCCGCCATGCGCCAGGTTTTCGACCTGGTCCACGCGGTCTCCTCCAGCGTGAGCACCGTTTTGATCCAGGGCGACACCGGCACCGGCAAAGAGCTCCTGGCCCGGGCCATTCACAGCCTGAGTCCCCGCGCGTCACACCCTTTCGTGGCGGTAAATTGCGGCGCCCTCCCCGACACGTTGCTCGAATCGGAACTGTTCGGCTATAAGAAAGGGGCCTTTACCGGCGCCGCTCAGGATAAACCCGGCCGTTTCGCGCTGGCCAAGGGCGGGACGCTGTTTCTGGACGAAATCGGAGAAATCTCCCCCGCGCTCCAGGTTCGACTGCTGCGCGTCATTCAGGAACACTGCTATGTGCCGCTGGGCGGTACCAAATCGGAATCGACCGACGTCCGTATCATCGCCGCCACCAACCGCGATCTGCGCGCCATGGTCAAAACCGGCGATTTCCGGGAAGATTTGTTCTACCGTATCAACGTGGTCCGCATCGAAGTGCCGCCGTTGGTCCAGCGCAAGGAAGACATTCCTCTGCTGGTCGAACACTTCATCGCCCGTTTCAACCGGCAGCAGCACCGTAATATCAGCGGTATCGCTCCGGAGGCGCAATCGTTGCTGATGGCCCATAACTGGCCGGGCAATGTCCGCGAACTGGAAAACGTCATCGAACGGGCTTTTGTCCTCTGCACCGGTTCCTGCATCGCACCATGCCACCTGCCGGAAGAACTCTATCCGCCATCCGGCCCCCCCGCGTCTCTCGCCGTTACCGCTCATTCCAATATGCAGACCGCGATTCAGACGGCGGAACGGCAAACCATTGTCAATGCGCTGCAACACAACGGCTACAACCGGGCCCAAACCGCCCGCGAACTCGGGATTCATCCCACCACGTTGTTCCGCAAAATGAAAGCACTGGATATCGCCTTCCGGAAAAAAAGCGAATTCCGGACGCAGGATTGACGATTGCACGACAGCATCTTTTTGCCGCCGGAAAAATTGCACAAACGCATTCAAAGTATCGACACGTATCGGTAAAAAATATTTTATCACCTAGCCCTTAACCAGTTACACTTGCCATTATCGATCTGGCACACCTTTTGCTTCTTATTCTTTCGCCAGCAAAAAAAGGAAAGCCCAAGTGAAAACAGCATTGATTACCTGGAACGACCGGATTGCACCGGTATTCGATACGGCACCGGAAGCGGTCGTGGTCGACATCGGACCGGACCAGATCACCGGACGCCGGAAAATCAGCCTGCCGGAAGGAAACGCCATGGATAAAATTGTCGCTTTGGCCGATGCCGGCGTTACGACGGTCATCTGCGGCGCCATCGCCAATCCGTCGCGTCATCAGGCGGCCGCCTACGGGATCCGGGTGTTCCCTTTCATTACCGGCGACACCGAAACGGTGCTCCGGGCCTGGCTGGCCGATGAACTCGACCGGGCTGCCTTCATCATGCCGGGATGCGGCCGTCGCTATGGCTGCTGTCACCGCGGCGGCGGACGAAAGCAGAACTGTCGTTGCAAATTATAACCATGTCATCATCATCACCAAGGAGGTAAACTATGCCTGGCAGAGATGGAACCGGTCCCGCCGGAATGGGACAGATCGGA
>JAQUZV010000134.1 GCA_028691155.1 Victivallales bacterium | reverse complement strand
GGTCCCGTTACTCATGGCGTAATCTACATGTACACCGTCACGCCGTCAACCCGTCGGATGAACAACGGATGGCGTCGTGCGGCAAAAATGACGCCTCTTTTCTTCCGCGGCGGAATTTTCCGGGGCGCGAGCACTGGAAACCGACGGCGGCGGTATTATATTATCAGGCAAAACCATTCCGGCGAAGTCGTACGAATCCGGGAAGAGTAGGAAAGGATGATTATGAGAAATATCGGCGGGGAAATGGAGCTGAGACGGGAAGATGGTTATTACCATGTGACCGATTCCGGACGCTCCTCATTACGATTGATTCTGAGCAGTGCCGCCATGACGGGCAAAAAATGCCTGCTGCCGGATTTTATTTGTGCTTCCGTTATTGCCGTTTTCCAGTCGGTGGGGGCGGATTATGCCTTCTATCATGTTAATTCCGACCTCACCCCGGATCCGGACAGCATTTTCAGTCAGGATTTCGACGCCCTTTATCTGATCGATTATTTCGGCCGGCGGCCGGAACTGTCCGGCTTTACCGGTCGGGGTTTGATTGTCATCGAAGACGGAGTGTTTCTGCCGGAAATCGAGCTCAACGACTCCTTTGCCGCCTGGGCCGGGTTCAACAGTTTCCGCAAAATCACCCCGGCGGCGGACGGCAGTGTGGTCCGGTCGACTTTTCCTTTGCCGACGGAAAAGATCAACCTGGCGGCGGCGCCGTTTGCCGCGGTAAAATATGAAGGGCGGCATGACAAATACGATTACTTCCATCATGCCGTCGGCACCGAGGAGGCCTTTCTGGAAAAGTTGCGTTGCGGCGAAAAAATTATTGACGGCCAGCAGGAGATTTACCATCTTTCCGACACCGGGTTTCTGGCCCTGACCCGTTTTTTCCGGGATTTTGCTTCCGAATGCCGACTGCGTTGTCGCAATTGGCGCGTTGTCGCGGAAGAGCTGAGCGATTATGCCCTTCCGGTTACCCCGGATTTTCCTTCGGTTTTCGTGATGGCGACCGAACGGCGGGATGAGTTGCGCGAATATCTTTTTTCCCGCAACATTTTCCTGCCGATTCACTGGCCGGCACCGGATCGGCTCGATCACGAGCTCTATTCCCGCATTATTTCCATTCCGGTGGATTCGCGTTACGACGTGGCAGAGCTGTTGCGCGTGACTACGGAAATACGTGATTTTTTGCAGAGTTGACCCTGAAAGGAAAGGCGTCTCCGCCGGGAATGGATCACGGCGCCGGATCGGTTGTGTATTGCCACGGCGGCGGAGCGGAGCAGGGGGGATCGCCGCCGGCAATTTTTTGAGGCTGGTGACATAAAATAAAGAGTAATCTGGTGCATGATCGTTTATTACAGTTTCTGACTCGTCTGGTGTCATCCTGGCGTCGGGTGGGACGGGATGAGTTGGCCGCCGACCGGAATTGGTTCCTGACGGCGGTGGCGTTGCTGCCGCTGCTGGCGGCGGCGGTTATCCTGACGGCGCCGCGGGCGGTGCGGTGGCTGACGGCGTTCGGATTGCCTGCCGACTGGGGTAAACTGGCGGGGCTGGCGGTGTTGCCGGTGGCCGGTATTCTGACTTTGGTGCTGGCTCAGGCGATTAATCATCGCCGTCCGTTGGCGGAACGGCTGGGGTGGCGCGGTTGTCATAAGGCCGATGTCGCGGGGGCCGGGGTGGTGTTGGGCTTGGTCCTGCCGTTGATCCTGCTGCTCAACATGTTCAGTTCGGCGGTGTTTGAGTTGTGCCGTCTGCCGGTACCGTTGCCGGTGTTGCAGACATGGTTGGCGCATGCCGACTGGTGGACGGTGGGACAGATGGCGGTCATGGCGGTAGTGGTGGCGCCGGTGGTGGAGGAAATCGTTTTCCGCCGCCTTGTTTTTACCGTGGTGGGTTCATATTTCGGGGCGGGAACAGGCATGGTGGCGGCGTCGCTGCTGTTTGCGGCGGTGCACGATTGTTCGGTTCAGATGCCGGCGTTGTTTCTGCTGGGGATGCTGTTGCAGTTGTTGTTTCTCTCCCGGCGCAGCCTGGCGGCGCCGATTCTGCTGCATATGGGGAATAATGCTTTGGCGGTCGGACTGTTGGTGCTGGCCCGTCTCTGCGGTTGGTATTGGGTGTTGGACATGTAGGTTGGGGAAGCCATAAATAGCCGCATTCCTCCATCCCAAGCACGACGACAAACCACGACCGCAGCGTTTCATCATGCCGAGGCCGCAATCCGGCAAGGCATGACCAGGGGTAAATCTCCCGCCCCTTATTGCGCCCGCTTGTCTTTGCGGCGGCGCCAGAGGGCGATGACGATCCCGATAATCATGAAATTGAGACTGATGACAATGGCCAGCAAGGTCAGCGGCCAGGGATGCGCGACGAGATATTGTCCGGAGATGCCCGTATAATAGGTGCCCAGAATGCCGATGCCGATGCCGAACAATACTCCGGCCAGATATTTCCAGAAATTTTTCATGTTATCCCCTTGTCCCGGCGACTGAACGCCGGATTACCTGCGGTTGGGTTGCTCTCTTCCGGTGCGATTTACTAAAAAATATACCGGCTCGGCGGCGAATGCAACCCGGTTACCATTTATTTCCGGCCAGGGTATAGAGGACAATCGCCGTCAGCATCAGCACCGCGGCCGCGACGCGCCGCCACATCATCTTTCGGGACGCATGCTGTTCCAGGTGACTGATGCCGGCCCGGCCCAGCATGACCGCCATGACAATGGAAATTATGCCGCGGGTACTTTGCACGATGTTGCCGAAAACCGTTCCGATTGCCGCAAAACAGCCGAACAGAAACAACATGGCCACAAACCAGCTGACGGCGTAAGGAAATGCCGCCGCGACGGCTCGGACCGAACGTTTGACCGTGAACAGCACCGGCAACGCGATCACGCCCAGCAACAGATAGGTCATGGCCGTTCCGGCCAGCGCCCGTCCGGCCAGATTATGGCCCGGCAGAACCAGAATCAGCTCCCGGCCGAAAATGTCCGACAGCGAATAACAGATACAGCAGACGATGACCCACCAGGCCGCTTTCCAGGTAATTCTGCCGCCGCTCCAGTTCATCATCATCGCGGCGGCGGCACACAACAACACCGCCGCCCATTGCCACAGATTGACGCCGAGATGCAGAAACACCACATTGATCAACGCCAGTACCGGCAGTTTCAATCCCAGCAGTGAAGAGAGCCGCGAAGCCTCGATTTCCTTGATCGCGGTAAAAAAACACCCCTGTCCCAGCAGATAAAACAGTGCCGTCAGTATCAGCGGCCGGACAAATGCCGTATCGGCAAAGGTCGTTCGGTCAATTACCCAGGGGAAAATCAGCAGCGCCATTCCACCCATCAAGACCTGGGCATAGATAATCAGATGAATCGGACTGCCGAACCGGACGACGAAATGACGCGAGAAAAGATAGGAACTCGATTGTCCGAACGCTGCCAGCAGTCCGGAAATAATGCCAACCCACATAATTCACCTTAACGACAAAAAAGCCGTTCCGTCACATTAACGGAACGGCAAAATTTCCAGCGGCGAAACCCGCTTGCCATAACTAACGATAATTGAACAGAATAAAGAACGGCAGAAAACCGTCGGCATTGAAATTGAACAATCCGATCTGCAGACATCCTTCCGGCGCCGTCGACGTTTCCACACAATTGACCAGACCGAATTGAATGCCGTGGAAATCATTGTCGCTCAGATTGGTGACCCCGATCTGAGTTCCGGTGTAATGCGCCTTGGACAGGTTGACCCAGCCGATCTGGGCGCCGACCGCCTGGCTCTGCCGCCGCGGATTTTCACTGCCGACCATATTGCAGCACCCGATCTGGGCGCCGGTCAACCGCACGGAAGCCGTGTTCAAGGCCCCGATCTGGGCCCCGGTCAGCCGATCCGTCATTCCGGCGGCGCCGAGATCGAGCCCGGTTACGGCGGGATTGTTGCCGTAAATGGTATTCAAACGCAGGCCCGTCACATTGGTTTGGGGTCCGAACAGCTCGACCGGGTGGAAAACGCTCCACTGGAAAGGTGTGCATTTGGCCTCGAATGCTCCTGCCCACGCTCCGGCGGAAATAATGGTCAACCCGCAGACAAACGCTAAAAATTTAGCCCAGTTCTTCATATTACCCCTGCTTGTTTGTATTCAACTGTTCGGTTTTACGCTGCAAATCTTTGCCGATACGCCAACTCTACACCGCCAAAACCGATATTGCAAAATAAAATGACAAAAAAAGACCTTTTTCCAAACCGTCGCCGACCGGTTTCCCCGGTGGTAATCAGTTGCCGCTGGCGTTGCGGTTGTACCCACCGCCGCCCTCGTAAACCACCCTTTCGCCGAAGGCCGGGAGAATCTGCGCGGCGCGGTGAATTTCCGGCGTGTAGTAACGCAGCTGCGCCTGCAGCTCCGGTGACGGTCGGCGACAGGGCACGGTGACATCCCGTTGCTGCGACCCCAGACAGACCCCGAGCGTTCCCCCCGGATAGGTCGGCACCATCATATAGCAGTAAGTGCTGTAACGGTAATGGCGACGTACCACCTGCATCAGATCGCGCACGACCTGCCAGTGCATGAAAAACGATTCCCCCTGCGTGGCAATGATGCCGTCGGGTTTGATGGCTTCTTTCATCAGGGCGTAGAATTCATCCCCGAAAAGCTTTTCTCCCGGCCCGATCGGATCGGACGAGTCAACAATGATGACATCGTAACAATTACGGTGGTCCCGGATGAATTGGAAGCCGTCGCCGATGGTGACGGCGACTCTGGGATCATCGAAGCCGCAGGCCATCGAGGGGACATATTGACGGCAGACTTCCACCACTTTGGCGTCGATTTCACAGAGATCGATGTGTTCCACGCTGTCGTGCCGGGCCACTTCCCGCAGCACGCCGCCGTCGCCGCCGCCGATAACCAGTATATTTCGCGGGTCGGGATGGGAGAACAGCGGCAGATGGGCCAGCATTTCCTGATAGGCGAATTCATCGTCTTCGGTGAATTGGATGACGTCATCCAGCACCAGCATTTTCCCGCAGTCCGTCGTTTCGTACAGTTCAATATGCTGATAGGGCGTTTGGCAGTCCACCAGTTTTTTCCGGCAGTTTATGGCCAGCGCCCGTCCCGGCCACATATCCGAAACTTCTGCAAACCATTGGGCATCGAGTTGCGACATTACTTCATTCCTTCCGTCAGCGGCGCAGGGCCACCTGCATCCGATAGTTCTGGCCCCGGAAGAATTCCATGGCGAATTCCGCCGCTTCCCGCGGCTCGAAATAACCGTAGTTGAACAAATCGAGATAGATAATTCTTTCCCGGGGGAGGATTCGTCCGGAAAGTTGCAGCGCACCGCACCGGCAATGAAGGTTGAAATCCCCGTTGTCATCCGTGGCGAAACAGGTGCCGGTAGCCTGGTCCGTTTCCTCCGGATGCAGCGCCGCCGCCAGTTTGCAGGTGAAATGTTCCAGTTCTTCCCGCTTGCCGATCGTTTCCGGTGCCACGTCATAGAGGTCGATATTGCAGGAAATTCCTCGAGCTCCGGCCCGCCGGAATGCGGTTTGCCAGGACAATGCGTAACGATACGTCTTGTCCTGTACCAGCGGGATATCCATGGCCATGCCGTCGTTGGCCGTGATCCCGCGGTTCATTACTGCGGAAATAATCACTTTCCCGGCCTGGAGTCCGTCCCGAATTGAATTTACCGCCGCCTGAAAATCGATCGCTTCACCGCAGGTGAAAATATCCACGGCGGCATAGTCGAATTCCGGCCAGGCATGAACGGAAAAATGGGATTCGGCAATGATGACGAAGCCGCTGATCCCCTGCGGCTGAAAATAATGAAAGTCGGCGCCGATGACGGTGGCGCCGCTGTCGCGCGCGGCTTTGAGAAATACCTCTTTTACCGTATCGGCATGGGTCAGAATCGCGGATGCACAGTCGTAATACTCCACCGTCATATGTTTGCCGAGGGCAAAACCGGCGGGTTGACTGCTGCTGCCTGATGGCGAAGCAGACACTTTAACGCTCCTGCTGCGGATATTGCCGGCATTGGGATTGCAGCCAGCGCTGGAAATTGAGATTGGCGGAGTTCCGTTTCATTTTTTCATACAACGAAGCCATAAAGATTTTCTTCGAAACAAATTCCCCGGCATCCGGCAAGGTCCGTTTGCGGACGAAAACAAATACGGCGCCGTCGGGCGTGTCGCTTACTTCGGAGACATTCCCTTCCGCTGTCCGTTCCGCCAGAAAAGAAATGATGCCGCCCAGTTGAGACTTGGGTGGGTTCATGGCGTCGAAAGGTTCAATTGGAGTTCCGCCGGAAATCAATTTGCGGAACGCGTCCTTCGAGCTGTGAATTTCCTTGAGGGCGTTACGGGCATATTCCCGGGCCATAATCGTGGCCTGCTGCC
>JAQUZV010000133.1 GCA_028691155.1 Victivallales bacterium | reverse complement strand
CATTGCCGGTAAAAAGTGCCGGTGGCGGCGCCGATCTTACCGCCGTCCGGCAGGCGGTAAAACGTCACCCGTTCAAATCCCCAGGGATAGTCCTCCTTTTTGGGAGACAAAACGGCCAGCCGGGTTCCCGACGGCGCCAAGGCCACGGCAACCTGATCGTCGAATGACAACAACTTCCCGTCGCCGCGCCACACCTCAATCTTTCCTCCACGCCTGACCACCACCATATCCCGCCGCAACGCCAGCAGAGCAACCCGTTCCCCCCGATACTCCGTCGGAAAAACCATGCTCTTCTTCGCCGTAACGAGTTTATTTCCGGCCATTACCGCCTCCGGCAACAACCGCAACAACCCGGTATCGGCGGCAATACGGGCCTCAAAGACCATATCGTTATAATGCCATCCAATCATCACCGAACCGGCCGGCACCATAAAGGTCAAACCAGTCAGGACCAGTTGCGTCAGAATGATGCCGGAACCATTTCTCCGAACCGCCCGGTCATCAAAACTACACACCAGCACCGCCCACAACACGGTAAAAAACGCGGTAGTACTGACGCTCCCCGCCAAAGCCATAACCACCCCATTAACCAGCGCCGCCCAGTCGTCCGGCCAGGGAAAATACAGCGGATAGAAACGGACGAATCCCACCGCCACGCCCACCAACAACAACCAGTTGAAGGTCCACAAAAAATTATAGCCGCGGCGACGGCAGAAGCTGTAGACCGCGTGTACCAGCAAACCATAAACCGGCGGCACCAGCAAGTACACCGTCAACGGTTGATGAAAGAGGGATACACCAAAATCGTCGCCGAGCAGAAATTCCACCCACCATATTGCCACCCCGCCGACCAACCCGCATCCGCCGCCGATCAACGCCGCTTTCCAAACCGCATCGCGTCCTTTCGCCACCAGCGAAATATCGATGAGCGGAATCGGCATGGTCAAGCTCAAGCCCAGAATCACCCCGCGGATAATGGCCATTTCCCCCCCGAACAGCGACAGGGCCCCTCCCAAAACCCCGCTCAACAGCAGCATCACCACATACCGACCGGATTTTCCCGCGCCCATCTTATTTTTTCTTCCCCTTGCTGTTCCCGAAAGCAAACGTCACGGCGGTATCATAATCCTCCGGCCGCAGCCACTGCAACGCCGATGGCCAATCCGTGCCGGTATCCAACCGGCATTTCCGCTCCGAGGCCAGATCATATAAAACATAATAATCCGACGGCTCGAGCGGACTCCAGATCGACGTCATATAAACCACCATTTTCCCGTCCGGCGACACCGCAAAGGAACCGTAATCACCATCCTGCGGCACGCCCAAATTCAACCGACACAACCGTTGCTCCGGCCCGCCCTCCGGTGTACGACAATAAATCACCTCGCCACGACGATAGGCAATTTTACCATTACCAAGGATCAAATCCGGATTCGTCCCCGCGGCAAACGGGACTATTTCACCGGTCGCCACCACCAGTTTTTCCACCCGCTGAACCGCGTCGGCCTTATCATCATAATGTTCCAGAAACAAAAATCTTTCGTCCCGGCTCCAACAACATTGCCGGTAAAAAGTGCCGGTGGCTTCGCCGATCTTACCGCCGTCCGGCAGACGGTAAAACCTCACCAGCTCAAACCTATTGCAAGGAACATCTTTCCCGCCCGATAAAACGGCCAGCCGGGTTCCCGACGGCGCCAGGGCCACGGCAACCCGGTCGTCGGACGACAACAACAACGTCCCGTCGTCACGCCGCACCTCAATCTTTTTTTCATCCTTGTTATAAACCACCACCATATTCCGCCGCACGGCCAGCAGGAAGGCCCGTTGCCCCCGGTAATCGGTCGGTAAAACGATGCTCCCATTCGCCGTAACGAGCTTATCCCCGGTCATTATCGCGTCGGGCAGCAAGCGCAACATCCCGTCATCGGCAGTACGGTGTTCAAAGACCATCCGGTTATACCCCAATCCGATCGTCATCGAACCGAAAAACGCGACAATAACGAAAATCACCAGTTCCAGAACCAGAAAAATCCAGTCTCTACACCGCTTCGCCGTCTGTCCTTCAAAACAGCAAACCCCCACCCCCCACAAAAGGATAAAAACCGGAACGGTGCCCAAACTCCCTTCCAGCGCCAGAATAATCCCCTCCAGCACCGCCGCGCCATTCGGCATCGGCCAATACAGCGGATAAAAACGTATAAACCCGGCAACCAATCCCGCCGCCAATAACAGATTGACGGTCCGCAACAGACCGTAGCCGCGGCGACGGCTGAAGCGGTAAGCAGCATGCACCAATAGACCGTAAACCGGCGGAATCAGCAGAAAAACCGCCGGAATCTGATTAATGGCGGAGAAATACCAACCGAGGCGCAGATATTGCAGACCCCACATGACCACCCCGCCGACCATCCCGCAGCCGCCGCCGATCAACGCCGCTTTCCAGACCGCATCACGCCCTTTCGCCACCAGAAAAATATCGATCAGCGGAATCGGCAGGGTCAAGCTCAAGCCCAGAATCACCCCGCGGATAATGGCCATTCCCCCCCCGAACAGCGACAGAACCCCGCCCAAAATGCCGCTCAACAGCAGCATCACCGCATACCGACCGGATTTTCCCTTATCCATCTTATTTTTCCTTCCCCTTGTCGTTTCCGAAAGCAAACGTCACGGCCGTATCATAATCCTCCGGCCGCAGCCACTGCAACGCCAATGGCCAATCCGTACCGGTTTTCAACCGACATTTCCGCCCCGAAGTCAAATCATATAAAACATAATAGCACATATCAAGCGAACTGTTAATCGAGGTGGTATAAACCACCATTTTCCCGTCCGGCGACACCGCAAAAAAACCGTCGCGATAGAACCGTGGTCGTTTAAAATCCAACCGGCACAATCGCTGCTCCGGCCCGCCCTCCGGGGTACGACAGTAAACCGCCTTGCCGCGGCGATAGGCGATTTTACCGTCATCGAGAATCAAATCGGGATTTTTCCCCGTGGCAAACGGCGCTATTTTACCTGTCGCCACCACCAGTTTTTCCACCCGCGGTACCGCGTCGGCATTATCATTATAATGTTCCAGAAACAAAGATTTTTCGTCCCGGCTCCAACAACATTTCCCGTCAAACACCCCGGTGGTTTCGCCGATCTTACCGCCGTCCGGCAGATGGTAAAGCGTCACCCGTTCGAACCACCGGGGATAACGCTCATTCCGGGAAGACAAAACGGCCAACCTGGTTCCCGACGGCGATAAGGCCACGACAACATAGTCGTCGAACGCCAACAGCAACGTCCCGTCGCCGCGCCGCACCTCGATCATCCGTTCCGCAACGTTATAAACCACCACCGCCCGTCGCCGCGCCGCCAGCAGAAAAGCCCGCTGCCCCCGGTAATCGGCCGGCAAAGTTATGCGGTTATCCGCCGTAACGAGTTGGTCGCCGGCCATTACCGCCTCCGGCAGCGACCGCAACACCCCGGCCGCGGCAGTACGGTGTTCAAAGACCATCCGCTCATACCCAGCTCCCAGCGCCATAAAACCCATCACCGCGGCAATAACGAAAACCACCGCTTCCAGCGTCAAAACCAGCCCGTCTTTGCGCCATGTGATTTTCTGCCCTTCGATCAAACCAACGCCTACGCCCCACAACAGCGTAAAAAACGCCGTGGTGCCCAAACTTCCTTTCAACGCCAAAATAACCCCTTCCGGCACCGCCGCACCATTCCACATCGGCCAATACAGGGGGTAAAGGCGCACCAATCCGGCGACAAAAACCGCCGCCACCAACCCGTTGGCGGTTCGCAGCAAACCATAACCGCGGCAACGACTGAAGCTGTAGACGGCATGCACCAACACGCCGTAAACCGATGGCATCAACAGCAACGCCGCCGTCGAACGATTCATGACGCCATCATTCCAGTCGGGGTTCAGATATTGCAGCACCACCATTATCACCCCGCCGATCAAACCGCAGCCGCCGCCGATCAACGCCGCTTTCCAGACCGCATCACGGCCCTTCGCCACCAGAAAAACATCGATAAGCGGAAGCGCCGCCGCCACACTCACTCCCAGAATAATCCCGCGGACGACAACGTCAACGCCGCCGTAAAATGACATAAATTCGCCCCAAAAAGTACTGATGACGAGCAACTGCAGATATCTGGCCGGACGTTCCAATTCATATCCCCCCTTATTAAGTAACTCACCGTATTATTTTAGCATCGGGGTTTGACTTATACAATCTTCAACCCCTTCGAATTGCGTGATTCTTGCGAATTAACCGACAATATTCTTGAAAAAAAACGGTTGCCCGTTTACATTGTAATTTTGCGACATTGTCCGCGCCGACAAGGCATAATCATTACAACGGCATGACACAGGAAGGAATATCATGGCAGCGAAAAACTATAAAATTGCAGTAATCCCCGGCGACGGCACCGGTCCGGAAGTAGTCAACGAAGGACTCAAGGTACTGAAGGCGGCGGCGGAGAAATTCGATTTCACATTTTCCACGGAAAATTTCAACTGGGGCGGCGCCAATTATCTCGCCACCGGTGAAACTCTGCCGGCCGACTTCAAGGAACGGTTGGAAAAATTCGACGCCGTACTGCTGGGCGCCATCGGCCATCCGGACGTCAAACCGGGTATTCTGGAAAAAGGCGTGCTGCTGAAACTGCGCTTCGATTTGGATCAATACATCAATCTGCGCCCGGTCAAACTTTATCCCGGAGTTGAATGTCCGCTGAAAGGCAAGACACCCGAAGATATCGATTACGTGGTGGTCCGGGAAAATTCCGGCGGCGTTTACACCGGAATGGGCGGCGCTTCCCTCAAAGGAACGCCGCACGAAGTCGCCATTCAGGACATGGTGTACAACCGTTTCCAGGTGGACCGCTGCCTGCGGTTCGCGTTCGAACAGGTCTACAAACGTCACAGCAAGGACAAGCCCTGGCGCGGCCTGTCGCCGGAAGACATCAAGGCCGGCAAGATCGGTCAGCTTACGCTGTGCGGCAAAACCAACGTCTTGACCTATGTATTCGACCTCTGGGATCGCGCGTTCCATGAAATGGCCGCGGAATATCCCGAAGTCAAGCTGGGTTATTGCCATGTCGACGCCACCTGCATGTGGATGGTCAAGAATCCGGAATGGTTCGACGTAATCGTCACCGAAAACATGTTCGGCGACATCATCACCGACCTCGGCGCCATCACCCAGGGCGGCATGGGTATCGCCGCCGGCGGCAACATCAATCCCGACGGCATCAGCATGTTCGAACCCATCGGCGGTTCCGCCCCGAAATATACCGGCAAAAACGTCATCAATCCGTTGGCCGCGATTGCGGCGGTCGGCATGATGCTCGACTTCCTCGGCGAAAAGAAAGCCGCCGCCGCCATCGACCGCGGCGTGGCCTTCGTCACCGGGAATAAACTCGCCTCCATGGCGGCCGGCAAGATGGGTTACAGTACCACCGAGGTCGGCGACCTGATGGTCGAACAGGTCAAAGGCTGCTGAGTACGGCAGTAAGGCCATAAATCATCCCGCTGCCGTACGCCGGTTCTCCGGAGTACGGCAGTTTTTTTCACGATATCGAGGAACTCTCATGACCGGCAAGGAAGAATGGCGGCTATGGCGCGACGGCAGCAGGTCGCCCTACGACAATATGGCCATCGACGAACTGCTGCTGCAACAGGCAACGACCATCGGTACGCCGGTGGTCCGCATCTACGATTGGGACCGCCCGGCGGTCAGCATCGGTTATGTCCAGAAATACGATGCCGCACCACAACAGGATTATACCATCGTCCGGCGCCCCCCCGGCGGCGGCGTGGTTTTCCATGACGTGGACCTCACTTACACCGTCGTCGTACCCGCCGGACACGCCATCTGCCGTCTGGACCGGATGGAGAGCTATCACGTGTTTCATCGCGCCATCCTGCGTCTGCTCGATCATTTCGGTCATCACGGCCAACTGGCCCAAAACGAATGCGGCCCGGTCGACCGCGCCACCATGCAGTGCTTCACCACCCCGACCCGTTACGACGTTTTGTGCGGTCAGACCAAATATGCCGGTGCCGCCCAGCGGCGTACCCGCGACGGTATTCTGCATCAGGGCAGCATTGCCGTCACGGCCGCCGACGGCGACAAAACCGCCCTGGCCGCCAATCTGGCCGACGGCCTGGCGGCCGAACTGGGAATCGTCTGGCAGGAATTTACCCCCTCGGATTCGTTTATGGCCACGGCCGTCCGATTGGGAAAAGACAAATATGCCCGGCCGGAGTGGAATATCACCCGCACCTGGAAACCCGTTCCGGAGCGCTGACCGCCATGGAAGATATTTTAAAGCTGAAATACCATATTCATTATGAGTTCACTCACCTGGAACTGCTGAAAGAAGCGCTGACCAGTTAAAAGTATAAGTGTTACCTGGAACATAGATTTCAGGTTGTCCTAAGTAGATGGATAAATATCCAG
>JAQUZV010000132.1 GCA_028691155.1 Victivallales bacterium | reverse complement strand
CAATACCACCATCAAGAATTCCACCATTATGAACGAAAATGCCAATGTCAACAATACCGCCGTCAACAAGTCCACCATCAATTCCGGCGTCAACGCCGACAATGCCACCATCAAGGATTCGACCCTGATGAACACCAATCAGAACGTCAACAATACCGCGCTGGAAAATTCCCACATCAATTCCGGGATCAATGCCGCCAACGCCACCATCAAGGGAAGCACCCTGATGAATGAAAACACCAATGTCAACAATCTGGCCGCCAACAAGTCCACCATCAATTCCGGAATCAACGCCGCCAACGCCACCATCAAGGATTCGACCCTGATGAATACCAATCAGAACGTCAACAACACCGCGATCAATCAATCCCACATCAATTCCGGAATCAATGCCGCCGGCGCCACCGTCAAAGGCAGCACCATTATGAGTGAAAACCGCAATGTCAACAACACGGCCACCAACAAGTCCACCATCAATTCCGGCGTGGATTTGGGAGAGTAAAAGCCAGGGAGGCGGCAAATGAAATATTTTTTCATTTTCGCCTTGCTGCTGGCGGTGTCCCTGCCCGGTCGCGGGGACAACCGCCGGCTGGTTGAAGCCCATTGCCGGGAATTGCAGGAAATCAACCGACAAATCCTGGACCAGCTCAAGGACTTCCCCCAGTATCGCGGCAAGGAGGTGTATCTCAAGGTGCGCGTCGTCGACAAAGGCAAAGGTCGTCTGAAAGCGGTCATCGAGAAGATTGCCGTGGATAAAATTGCGGTCACACCGCAGGACCGAACCGCCAAAGTCATTTATCTGAAAGGCAAAGTGGCCGCCACCGCCGATAACAGCAAGTTCAAACTGGATCTGGAGCATGTGCTGCCGGAAGCGGAAGACAACGACAAAAACAACCCGGATAAAAAGGAGCAAACGCCATGAATTACCAATGCGCTGCCGTTCTGCTGCTGACCGTCGCCATTGCCGGCGGGGCGTTCGCCGACGGTAAGAAACTCAATTCGATCAACTGTGCCAGGGTTCTGGCCGAACGCAATATTGTGGAAACCGTTTACGGCGTGAAAATACGCTTCATCGAGGAAGTCACCAACCTGACCGACGGCCAGTTTCTCGGCAGTACTGAAACCAAAACCGGACAGCGTGCCATCAAGGGGATCGAATATATCGAAAAATACGATCCCAAGACCGATATTGCCCAGGTTACCGCAGTATTGAAGCTGGATCGGATCAAGGATATCGTCGATACGGAAAAATTCCGGCTGGACAAGTTCCCCGACAAAGCCATCCGCCGGACGGCTTTCGCCTCGTCAACTCCGGCCAACGCCAAAAAACTGGCGGCGTTACGGGCGGCGGAAATCGACGCTTACAAGAATCTTTACAAACGCATCGGCGGCTTTACGCTGGAAAGCCAGACCAAGGTGGAGAATTTTGTACTGAAATCGGATAAAGTCAAATCCACCGTGGTCGGAGCGCTGATGGGCGCCGAATATGTCGGGTTCTATTGGGACGGCAAAGGGAATGATGCCGAAGCGGTGGTCAAACTCCGGCTGAACCTGCGTGAACTGGCGGAACTGCTGGGCGAAAAAATCATCGACGCCGATGGTGAATTTATCGAAGCCGAAGGCCGTGCCGCCCAGTCGACCATGACTCCGGCGCCCCGATCGAGCAAACCGGATCAGGTTAAAACCAAGTCGCCGAAAATCATCGAAGGGGATATCGACGTCATGCCGTAGGTCACAATACGGCGGGGAGATTATCAATGCCGACAAGTGTAAAATACGGGTTGACGGTCATGCTGCTGCTGGCGCTGTTTCCCGGCGTCAGAGGAGGAAATCCCTATGCGGGATTGGACGAGAAAATCGTGGCCGCCTACAATGCCACCCCGAAACGAACCCAGGACGTCTATATTTATGCCATGCAGATATTGGAGAAAACCAATCAGGACCGCTCCGACAGCGCCTCCGATTGGGAAAGCAAATCCCGGCAACTGATCACCATTGCCTGTTTCTGTGAAACCGACCGGGCCCTGAACAACAACGACCGGCGCGAAGCCTATTTATGGTGTAAACGCGGAACGGCCAACGGCGCCTCGCGCGGCGATCTGGACGGCGTTGATCTGAAACAGGTTTTCGAATATCTGAAGAGTACTTCGGGACAGTTGGAACAGGACCCCGAAGTGCAGGAAATGAGTCGTGGTCAGACCATGCGGGCCATTTTGGACTACCGCACGGTCAAGAAATCGAATCTGGCGTTTCCGCGGGATAAACGGGATGTGGCCGGACGCCCGGTGGAGGAGGAACGCAATTACGAAATCATTGCCGGGCCGACTCATGACGGCGACGGTAAAATCTACGTTAAAATCCGCTATAAATTCGGGGCGGAAATGAAAATCCGTTATTACCGCAAACAAGGTTGGCAGGCCGTCAATCCGCCCGACCGCAGCAAGACCGGTTATTATCTCTCCTGGCAGGAATGCGCCGCCGCCAATGCCAAAATCGGCAACCTGAGCGGAGTGCCGCAGGAACCGCTGCGGAACCGGGCCGAAACCAAAAAGGTTTACTATGAACCATCCTCACCGTCTACCGGAGGAAAACCATGAAGCTGATTTTCGTCTTAACCGTGCTCGGCATTGCGATGACGATGCCGGGAAAAGCCGCAACGACACCGGACGGCGACACCAGGGTCAATATTCAACGGGACGGAGTCAATATCGGCAGCGGCAGGATTAACTCCGGAACGATTACGGGCGTGGGCGCCGGCGCCGTGATCAACGGCAACGGTAACATCGTCACCATCACCAGGAAGGTGGCCGGAATTGACGCCATCGATATCAGCGGAGCGTTCGAACTGGAAATCACGTGGTCCGATTCCCCTGCCGACGCGGTGATTACGCTCAGTGGCGACGCCAATCTGCTGCCGTTGATCGCCACGCGTGTCGGCGGCAAGGTATTGAAAATTTATGCCGACCAATCATATTCCTCCGCCCGCAAAATCCGCCTTGCCGTACAACTTTCCTCATTACGCGAGCTGAACAGCCGGGGAGCCAATGTCATTAACCTCATGGATATCAACACCGAGCGACTGGAAATCAAGTTGTCAGGAGCCTCGGTGTTGAAAGCCTCCGGACAACTGGTCCAACTGGTGGGCCAATTGTCAGGAGCCGTCAAACTGGAAGCCCAACCGTTGCATTGCCGTGACGTCAAGTTGGAACTGTCCGGGGCCGCCAAAGCCGATATTACCGTCGCCAACCGACTGGAAGTCAAGGCCGGCGGAGCAGCGCAATGCCGCTATTACGGTAATCCACCCACCGTAGCGGCGACTCGAACCAGTATTGCGGCCCGCGTCCAGGCCGCCACAGCCCAACCATGAACCCAACCGCAGCGAATAAAATAACCGGAAAGGAAGAGCTATGAAAATTTTATCGGTTCTGGTGCTGGGGGTAGTTGTCGGCCTCATGCCCGCCCTGCCCCTGCAGGGCAAAGAAGTACAGGTTTCCGGAATTGCCGCCGGTCCGCCGGATGCGGCGCGGGAACAGGCGCTGGCCCGGGCGCTGCGCGAAGCCGTACGCCAAGGTGCCGGAGTCGATATTCTCAGTGAAACCAAAGTTAAAAATTTCGAACTGGAATTCGACCGGGTGATGACGTCTTCGTTCGGCTATGTAAAAAGCTATGAAGTGACCGGGCAGTCATATGATCCCGAAAAACAGGAATACACCGTAACCCTCAAGGCCGAGGTGGCCAAGGGACGGCCGCAGATGGATCAGGTGATGGCCTTGCGCCTGCTGGTCAAACGTATGAAATCCCCCCGGGTCATGATCGAATCAGAGGAGAAGATTTCCGGCTACGGCAGCGACGGCGAATTGCACACCGCCGCTGCAGTACTGGAAGAAATTGCCAGAAAACCGGATTTGAAATCTTTCGGCAGGCCACGATCCGTTCCCGGGATGACCGTGACGCCGCCAGGGCCGAAATTCTCGGCGACACTATCGACGCCAAAGTCAAAAAGGCCGGCATTGCTTCCACTTCCGATTTCAAAATCATCGCCGTCGTCAAAGGACAGGTGGGACGGTTGCGGGAACCTTTCCCCGATATCAGGGTCCGGGACGCGGCGCTCGGCATCGACCTGCAGGCGGTCTGGACCGATACCGGCGAAATCGTGGCCGTCACCTCGCTGCCGACGACCTATCACAAGGGCGAAGCACAACTCAGCCTGCCCTACGACATGCCGGAACAACTGGTCCGGTACTACCTCACCGCCATGCTCACCGGGACGGAACCGGCCTTCAAAGACCGCAACGCCTATGAACTGTTCCGGAAAATCATTGCCAAATGGATTGTGGAATTGGATTTGGGCGCCAAGATTCAACTGGAGTTCAAGCAGATCGACAAGAAGCAGTTGGACCGGCTGGTTGCGGCGCTGGAAAAGACTCCGGATGTTTCCTATGTCTGGCGGCGGGAGTTCGACCGGCGGCTTTTTTCGGTGATCGAAGTGGAAACCCGGCTCTCCGCGGAACAACTGGAGGATGCCGTGTTGAAAATTCTGGACCGCCGCTATGAAACCGATGTGGCCACGAAACGACGTTTGCGCTTTATTCCCGTAAAATAACCCATCCGAAAGGAGAGAAGATGAAGAAAATAACCCTTGCCGCGCTGTCCGGCCTGACGGCGCTGCTGAGCGGGTGTATCGCCACCCCCGGCGGCCTTGCCCCCTCCAGCATCCCGATTACCGCCAACGACAGTTATACCATTGTTCGACGCAATGTGGAAAGCAGCAGTACGGGCGTCAGTTTGTTCGGCGCGATACCATTGGGGCCCGGCCCCAGCGCCTATCGTGCGCTGATGGCGGCCAAGGAGGACAATCATGCCGACGGTTTGATCAATGTTACCGCGGAAAACCGGCACTATTACTATCTGCTCCTTATTACTTATGATAAGATCGTCGTTTCCGGTGATGCCATCAAGTTCCAAATCGGCGGCGAAGATGTCGAATAATCAATCCATGCGGAGAAACGCCATGAAATATTTACCGCTTGCAGTGCTGAGTGCCGCGGCCATGATCCTGGCCGCCGGTTGCAACAGCGTCGTTTCGGTATCGCCGTCCACCACCCCGATCACCGCCAAAGACACTTATACCAAACTGGGACCTGCGCGGGGGCAATCCGGATCGGTGCTGCTGCTGGGCTTCCTGCCGTTCGGGTCTTCTTCGCCCTCCAAGGATGCCCGCGACAGTGCCATTGCCTCTAAAAATGCCAATGCCCTGATTGAAGTTACAGAGGATTACAGTACGTTAAGTTTATTGATTCTGCAGTATAACTGGACGACTGTGGAAGGAACGGCGATCAAATTTGAACGGAAAGGAGCAGATGTAGAATGAGGAAGAAGCAGTGGTTGGCAGTCATGGCACTGGGTATCGTTTGGGGGTTCAGCGGCTGTAATTCCACCTATATGCCGCCGGCGGATCCGAACATGTCCGACCTGACTCAGGAGCAGGCGCAGGAAATCGGCAAACGCAAGATTCATGTCCCGTGTTCGGTCGAAGTGCATTGTGCCAACAGCCTGTCCGGACAACGGGATTCCGCGTTTTTCACCGATCACTATTATTATCCGCTCCGTGCTATTCTGGTCAACAGTTTTCGCAATGCCGCCTATCAGACGTTCGAGCCGGCCAAAGGCGAAGTAATCGATTCGTTCACCATCTATGTTTCCGTTCAGGAATCGAATCTTGACGTGGCTTGGGGCAACGCAAACTATCAGTTGCAGCTTATTGTTCGTTTTAACGAACCGGGTGAAAAAAAGATTATGGCCACCAGCATCAGCAAATCAATCCAATTGCCGCTGGTCAGCAGCGACAAGGTGCCGGATGCCATCTATGTGGCCTGCCGCGATGCCGCTTTCGAAGCCATGCAGCGGATTCTGGACAACCCCAAATTATGGAAAACCGTCAAGCGGTTCGAAGATAGATAGTCAAACATCCGGGCGGTGATCCGATCCGGTCACCGTCCGGGACAACCTCCGGAGGCGATTATGAAAACCGGTTTTTTCACTGCGGCAGCCATTACGGTGCTGGCGGCGCTGTTGACGACACTGCATTATGCATCCGCCGGACCACAGAATATCACCCCGACGTTCACCACCTCACGGTACACCATGCTGAGCGGCGCTTATACCGTCGTTCCGCGCCTCAAGGGCGATACGGTGCAACATGAGAACGGGATTTTCAAATTGGACACATATACGGGCAAAGTCTGGAAACTTGCCGTTACGGCGTCACCCGACGGAAGCCGGGCACAGGAATGGGTGGAAATAACGTCACCGGCCATCCCGACGCCGTCCGAACCGTAAAGAGCGGTCCCGCATCCGGCCGAACCGGGTTTTACCGCTGTAAATCCGCCGGCAACGGAGTATATTATCCGTTTACGGCAAACAGGAAAAACAGTAAGGTAAAACATGGATTTCACCGCGGTGTCCGGCTGGCTGATTCCGATTCTGG
>JAQUZV010000131.1:4967-6528 GCA_028691155.1 Victivallales bacterium | reverse complement strand
GGCCGCGCCAATAATGTTGCGGTCGCCTTTATGGTACAGGCGCCGCGCGGGGCGCAGATTGCGGCGACGGCCGACGGCCGGCCGTTGGCGGTGGTGCGGGACGGCAACCGCCATACGTTTACGCTGCCGCCGTCCGCCGCCACGTCAGTGGCAACGGTTACCGTGACGTTGAACGGAAAAACGTCGGTATACCGCCGCTATTTCCGCTGCCGTCCGGTAAAATGACTTTTCTTTACTTCTAAACTTCTAACTCGGGGATAAAGCATGTTGGGAAAGATTGACTGTAATTATCAATGGCGCGCGAGGGGAAAACTCAGCCGCGGCGCGGGGAAAATGTCGTTTTTATGTTCCGGCCGGCGGCGGTGGGGGATGACGGCGATAATTATCATCGGGTCCATGTTGACGGCGTTGCCGCTGTCGGCGCTCGACGTTATCCATGGTCCGTGGCTCAGTCACCCTTCCAACGGCGAGGTCGCGATCAACTGGACCACCGATATTCCGGCGGGCGGCATGGTCGAATACCGGAAAACCGGTACGACGGAATGGCAACAGCGCTGTGACACTTTTGCCGGACAGATCTTTGTCGACCGTACCGCCCATCATCTGTTGCTCGACCGGCTCGAGCCCGGTGCCGAATACGAGTACCGGATTGTACTGCTCGACGGCGAATCGTGTCGGGAGGTGCGCCCGACTCCGGATCGGGGCGGAACGTTCCGGGTTTTTTCCCCGGCGGATCGAACGACCCGGGTCTGGGTGTCGGCCGATTTGCAGAATACGACCGTTCATCGCCGGGCTGAGCCGCGGCTGCTGCACCTCCTGCCGCTCGACCAATGCGATTTCGCCGTGGTGCTCGGCGACAGCTTCAATGCCGTCAACGATCTGGAAAAGGAATTCTATCAGGGCGTGATGACGCCGTTTTTTGCCGCCGGAGCCAACCATGTTCCGGTGTTGCTGGTCCGCGGCAATCACGAATGGCGCGGCCGGCGTTCCGCCGACTTTGTCCGCGCGTTCGGTCACCCCGCCACCCACCATTGCTACTATATGCTGCGGCGCGGTCCGGATGTGTTCATCGTTCTCGATTCCGGGGAGGACAAGGCGGATAAAAAAGCCGGCATGCGCAATGACAGCGACGCCTATATGGCGGCGCAACGGCGTTGGCTGGAGCAGGCGGTCCGGAGCGACGCCTGTAAAAACGCCCGTTACCGGATCGTCTTCATCCATAACGCCACCTACGCCATGGCGGAGGATTATGCCGCCGCCAGGGTCCGGCGGCTTTTGGACGGATTGCTCGGCGGCCATGCCCCGGAGCAGCGTATTGATTTGATGTTGGCCGGGCACGAACATTGTTATGTGCGCGGACTTCCCGGTCAAAAGGCGCTGTCGTTTTATCGACCGGGAAAACGGCCGGCGGCGGAGCACTGGACTTCCGGACGAGAATTCCGTTATCCGGTCATCATTCAGGACGGACCGGGTTACGGGGGCGAGGATGCCTCGGTGAGCGACCTGACCCTTTCCGATGCGGGCCTTGAGCTCAAGGTGTTCAGTCTTTCCGGTCACCTGA
>JAQUZV010000131.1:0-4957 GCA_028691155.1 Victivallales bacterium | reverse complement strand
AGGAGACCGGATTGCTGACCCGTTGCGTGATGGCCGATTGATGACGTGACCGGGAGATGATTCGGGATAAAGTGGCGGGGGATAGAGAGGTATTTCGTTCCGGGCTGTTGATTTTTTTCATCCAAGCCTTATGGTATTCCGGGACACGGACTTCCCGTCACGGGCGGGGACGGGTCGCAAATCGGGTTGGAGTCGACAAATGCGAGAGGATCGTCCCGGTTTCGGGGATGGACTCAATCGTCTTAACGCGTTCCGGACAGTTGACCGGAAGGATATTAACGGTGGATAGATAAAACTATGAAGAAGGCATTGATTACCGGGATTACGGGACAGGATGGTTCTTATCTGACGGAATTATTGCTGGCCAAGGGATACGAAGTACACGGCATCATTCGTCGCGCCAGTACGTTCAATACCGGTCGCATCGATCATCTCTACCAGGACCCGCATCACAAGGATGCCCGGATGTTTCTGCACTATGGCGACCTGACCGATTCCAGCAATCTCAACCGCATGATCGAAAAGATCGGACCGTGTGAAATCTACAATCTGGGCGCACAATCGCATGTCCAGGTTTCGTTCGAAGTACCGGAGTATACGGCTGATGCCGATGCGTTGGGGGTTCTGCGTCTGCTCGATGCGCTCCGGGAAACCGGGGTGCCGGCGCGTTTTTATCAGGCTTCGACGTCCGAACTGTTCGGCAAGGTGGCCGAGGTGCCGCAGTCGGAAACAACGCCGTTTTATCCGCGCAGTCCCTATGCGGTGGCCAAGCAGTACGGGTTCTGGATCACCAGGAATTACCGCGAAGCGTACGGGGTTCATGCTTCCAACGGCATTTTGTTCAACCACGAGTCGCCCCGTCGCGGCGAAACCTTTGTGACCCGGAAGATCACCATGGCGGTGGCCCGGATTCACCGGGGGTTGCAGGATTGTTTCTATATGGGCAATATCGACGCCCGGCGCGATTGGGGTTACGCTCCCGATTATGTTAAAATGATGTGGATAATGTTGCAGCAGGATGCTCCGGACGACTATGTGGTGGCGACCGGAGAAATGCATACGGTGCGGGAGTTCATCGAAAAATCGTTTGCCCATGTCGGCCGCCATATCGAATGGCGGGGCCGGGGCGTGGATGAAATTGCCGTCGATACCACGACCGGCGCCACGGTGGTACGGATCGATCCGCGCTATTTCCGCCCGGCGGAGGTGGAGCAGCTGCTGGGCAATCCGGCCAAGGCCAAAATGCAGTTGGGGTGGGAGCCGGAAGTAAAATTCGAACAACTGGTGCGGATTATGACCGACGGCGATTTACGATTGCTGGATCGTCCCGGCTATGAGGTCGGGTTCTGATGATGATGGCGAAGGATGCCCGAATTTTTGTTTGCGGTCATCGCGGCATGGTCGGCAGTGCGGTGGTGCGCCGGTTCGAGGCCGAAGGGTATTCCAACCTGCTGAAACGGACCCACCGGGAGCTAGATCTGCGCTGTCAGACGGCGGTGCGGGATTTTTTTGACCGGGAACAGCCCGAGTATGTGGTTCTGGCCTCGGCCAAGGTGGGTGGCATTATGGCCAACAAGACCTGTCCCGCGGAATTCCTGGTGGAAAATCTGGAAATTCAGAACAATGTGATCATGGAGAGTTACCGGCACGGGGTGAAGAAGCTCTGTTTCCTCGGTTCCAGCTGCATCTATCCCTGTCAGGCCCCGCAGCCGATCCGGGAGGAATATCTCCTGACCGGACCGCTGGAGCCGACCAATGAAGGATATGCCCTGGCCAAGATCGCCGGGTACAAGTTGTGCTGGTATCTGAGCCGGCAGTATGGGTTTAAGACGATCAGTCTGATGCCGTGCAACCTCTACGGCACCAATGATAATTACGATCCCGAGCGCAGCCATGTCTTCCCGGCGTTCATCCGTCGGTTTGTTGCCGCGGCGGCTCGGCAGGCGACGGAGGAGGTGTTGTGGGGTACCGGCAGGCCGTTGCGGGAGTTCATGCATGTCGACGATGTGGCCCGGGCGGTATTTTTCTTTATGCAGCATCATGATAATCCCGATGTGATCAACATCGGTTACGGCAGTGACATTACGATTCGGGAACTGGCGGAACGGATTGCCGCCGCTGCCGGTTACACCGGTAAAATTTCCTGGGATCCGACCCGTCCGGACGGAATGTTCCGCAAATTGATGGACAGTTCCCGGGCGCGGGCGCTGGGCTGGCGACCGGAAATTTCGCTGGAGGAAGGGATTCGCCGGACGATTGCGGAGTATCGCGCCCAGATTGCCGGGGAGGAGAACTGAAGAAGAACGATTGAATGAGAGATGATGGCGGCAAGGGACAGTTCGGTTCCGATGACGGCGTGGTGTTTGTCGGTCATCGTATCGGTTATCATTCTGAATGGTGCGGTCCGATGGTCGGCGGCGGTTAACAGACTTATTAGGGATTGAGGCAGTATGGTTTTCTCCAGTTACCTGTTTTTGTTTTTCTTCCTGCCGCTGGCGCTGGCGGCGTATTATTTGTCGCCCAAAAAGATAAAACATCTGACGCTTACCTTGTTCAGTTACGCCTTTTACGGCTGGGCCAATCCATCGTTCATGCTGCTGATGTGGTTCACCACCACGGTGGACTATACCAACGGTAGAATTATGGGGCGTCCGGGCAGCGGTTCGGCGCGACGGCGCAAGCTGGCCCTGTTATGTTCCATTGTGGTCAATTTGTCGGTGCTGGCGTTCTTCAAATATTTCAATTTCGGCATGGAGAATTACAACGCGTTGATGGCGGCGATGGGCATTCCGGCCTGGCAGTTCGAGGGTTTTTTCCGGGTGGTGCTGCCGTTGGGGATCAGCTTCTATACCTTCCAGTCGATGAGTTACGTGGTCGATGTCTATCGGGGCGATGCCGAGGTGGTGACCAATTATATCGACTATGCCTGTTACGTGTCGATGTTTCCGCAGTTGGTGGCCGGGCCGATTGTCCGCTTCCAGGATATTGCCGACCAGTTGCGGGAACGGAGTTACAGTTGGGAAAAATTTGCCCGCGGGGTGGCCTTTTTTGCATTGGGGATGGGCAAGAAGATTTTGTTGGCCAATCCCTGCGGCAAGATTGCCGATGTAGCTTTCAATGCGGTGGATTTGTCCGTCTTTGACGCCTGGTACGGTCTGGTGGCCTACTCGTTTCAGATCTATTTCGATTTTTCCGGTTACTCCGATATGGCGATCGGACTGGGGCTGATGCTGGGATTTGTGTTTGCCAAGAACTTCGATTCGCCATATAAGTCGCGTTCCATTACCGAGTTCTGGAAACGGTGGCACATGTCGCTCTCCACCTGGCTGCGGGATTATCTCTATATCCCGCTGGGGGGCAACCGCAAGGGGCAGCGGCGAACTTATATCAATCTGGCGCTGGTGATGCTGTTGGGCGGACTATGGCACGGCGCCAGTTGGAATTTCCTGATCTGGGGGGGGATTCATGGCGGCTATCTGGCCTTTGAACGGGCGCAGGGCAAGGAAAGTATTTACCATCGCCTGCCGCGGGTGATGCAGGTGGGGCTGACGTTCTTCATTGTCATGATTGCCTGGGTATTTTTCCGGGCGGACACGCTGCCGGACGCCTGGCGGTATTTTTCCAGTCTGTTCGGCGGGGCGCCGGCGACCGGGGCGTCTTCGATCATTCGGGGCTTGATCTACAATCCATACTACCTGTTGCATTTTATTATTGCCGGGATCGTGGTCTGGGCGTTGCCGCAGACGTGGGATTTCACCCGCAAAATCACCTGGCCCAAGATTGTCTGGTGTATTCTGGTATTCGGAATTGCCCTGATTGCCCTGACGACGCAGAGTTACAATCCGTTCATCTACTTCATCTTTTAAGCGGGGAAAAAAGAATCATGGACAAACCGAAAAAATTATCCCGCGAAGAAATTGCCAAAATCGAAATCGGACATACGACGATTACCAGAACGCAAAGTCTGGTGGTCGGTGGTCTTTTCCTCGCTTTCATTGCCCTTTATCCGTTGGTGCAGGTGGCCTATGAATATCATACCCGGGCCATCCGGACGCCGCTGGAGCTGCAGCCGCTGAAAATTTTTCCGCTGCTGCACCAGGTTAAATTCACTAAAAACGGCAAGACGTTGCCGGCCATGTTGGAATACAACCGCAGTCTTATTGCCGCCATCAAAAAGTATGAAGACATGCTGGAGGATACCTCCGCCCTGCGGGCCGAGTGTTTGCCGACGGCGCAGCGTTTCATGACGGCGATAATGAAAAGCGGCAATGAGAAGGTGATTCTCGGCGCCGACGGCTGGCTTTTTTACGCTTCGGATTTCAACTATCTGGTCAATCCCGGTTTCATGCGGCCGGAACGGCAGCTGAAACGCAGTTTGTCCGGGGTGCAGCCCAATCCGGTTCAGGCCATTGTGGCGTTCGGCAACCAGCTCGCGGCGCGGGGCATAAAACTGGTGTTGCTGCCGGTGCCGGTAAAACCGATGTTGTACGGGGATAAATTGCGGGGCGACATGGGGGTGCTGCAGAATTGCAGTTATGACCGGTTCCTGGTGCGTCTGCAGGCGGCCGGGGTGACCGTGATCGATGTGGCGGACAAACTGGCGGCAATGCGTCGCCGGGGAGTGGAGCCGTATCTGAAAACCGATACGCACTGGACTCCGGAGGGCATGCAGTTGGCGGCGCGGGAAGTGGCGGCGGCGTTGGCGCGGCCCCGGGGACGGGCGGTGTTGCGGGCGAAAACGGTTCCGGTGACGGCGCTGGGCGATATTGCGGTGATGTTGAAGCTGTCGCATCCGAAGGAGTTTTTCCCGGAAGAGACGGTTACGGTCCGTCAGGTCGCGACGGCTCCGGATCGCCACGCGGCCATTTTATTGCTTGGCGACAGTTTTACCAATATTTATTCTCTGGAAGCGATGAATTGGGGTGGTCATGGCGGTTTGGCGGAGAACCTGGCCTAT
>JAQUZV010000130.1 GCA_028691155.1 Victivallales bacterium | reverse complement strand
TGTTGGACGGTTGGGATGCCGTTATTCGCGGGGCAATTCTGGGCTTGAGTTTGTCCGCAGCGCTTCCGCTCATCGATATTTCGCTGGTGGCGAAAGGACGCGATGCGGTTTGGAAAGCGGCGTTGATCGGCGGCGGATGCGGGTTGGTCGGCGGGGTGGCAATATGGGGGCTGCAATCTTGCTGCGGCAACTGTTTTTCCTATCTGGAGCAACCGTTGACGGTATACTTGCTGGTACCGCCGGTTTACGGTTTGCTGGTGCACGCGGCCTACAGTTTCTGTCGTCGCCGCGGTTATAATTTGTTGTGGACCGCGAATTGGTTGTTGGCGGTGGGATTGGTGGTCGGAGTTATGCGTTTTTACCCCTTGTACTTACCGGCTCCGAACGTGACGGCGGCGCTGGAGGGAATTCTTCTGGCGCTGGTGGGGAGTTTAAGCACTACCGCGTTTTTTACTCTGTTATGGACATTATTGGTTTACTGGGTGGAGCCTCGTCCGGCGCAATGGTGGAATGGCGGGCGCAGGTTGGTTTTTGAATTGATTCTTACCGTTGCTTTTACTCCTTTGGGATTGCTGATGATTGGCGGCGGCTATAACGATACGAGCTTCGAAAACCGTACTGCCGATACCGGGGTGTTGCAGTGGTTGCCGGAGGCGGTAATGGTGGGGAATAAACTCGTTACGGCAAAAAAGAGCATGGTTCTGCCGGCCGACGGCCCGGGGGGACAGACTTCTCTTCTGGCCGTGCGGCGGAAGATGGTGGTTGTTCATAACATTGCCGAACGGCGGATCGAGGCGCGGTGCGGCGACGGCACTTGGTTGCTGCCGCTGGACGGTTATGTTGCCGTGGCCTTATCACCGTCGGGAACTCGGCTGGCCGTTCTGTCCGAGCAGAAAAGTTCTCTTCCCCGGAGGTTTGGCCGGATAACGCTTTACCAGCTGCCGGATGGCGGTAAGATCGGCGAAACCACCGGGATATTTGACGGGAAATGTTGTTGGAGTCGGGACGAGAAATTTTTGTTTTGGGCGCATTATGATAATAACGGCGATACTGTTCCGCGGGTGGAACAAATGGTGGTGGCCACGGGTGAAATGGTGCCGTTTGCCGTCGGGAGGAATCCCGATTTGATGTGGGACAGCGGTAAAATTGCCTATCGGCGCGGCGATGTAATTTATTGCCGTACGCCGGAGGGTGGGCCGGAGCAAATGTTGGGTCGGTTGGATTTCGGGGCGTTACGATATTTTTATAACGGTTCTTTTGCGGTGTCATCAGACGGAAAAATGTTGCTTTATTGTACGCCGTGTTGTAATCTGATTACGGTGGACGGCGTTTATTATGTGTTATATGATTTGGCTTCGGGACGGTGTTGCCGGATCAATACCTGTCATGGATGTTATCCATGGTTATTGCAGTGGCTGCGGCCGGAGGATTATGATACCGCCGCGATGATTGCCGCCAGAGAGGAAAGGGAGAGAAAAAAATAAGATGAATGCGGGTAAATATGGCCGGTATCTGTGGCTGTTGCTGTTAAGTGCGGTCGTCGGTGGCGTGACGGCGCTGTTCGGCGGCTGGGATGCCGTTATTCGCGGGGCCATTATGGGGGTGAGTTTGTCCATCCCGATTCCGCGCTCATCGATATTTTCCTGGTGGCGAAAGGACGCGATGCGGCGTGGCAAGCGGCGTTGATCGGCGGCGGCTGCGGGTTGCTCGGCGGGGTGGTTATCTGGCTGCTGCAATGGCGAAGCGACATGATGTTCATGCCGGCCATAGCGTCGCCGCTTTCGCCGCTGGGTCCGTTGGCGTCCGCGATGCCGTCGCCGTGGCTTTGTTTGTTGGCGCCGTCGCTTTGCGGCTTGTTGTTTCATGGCGCCTATGCGTCGGGGCAGGGAATTGAACGGGCGGGATATCTGTTGCTGGCGGCGGTAACGGTAATGGGGGTGATTCGTTTCGGGTCGGGCTGTTTCGGGGAGACGACATTGATAGTCATGGTTTTTGAAGTTATGATATTGACGATCATCAATCTCGGCGGTGCAGCCGTTTTTGTCCTGCCGTGGTTGTTGGTACTCAACTTTTTCACGCCGCATTCCGACCGTAATCGGGAGCAGCTGATTGGGGTGGTGATGGAGTTGGGGTGCATTGTCTTTTTCAGCGCATTGAGCGTGTTGAGTTTGACCATAGTGGGAATTTTTTCCCGATGACGGTATGAGTCGCCGGCGGCGGCGAAAATAGCGACGAGCAAGGAATTTTCGCCCGAGAAGCAGGTTTTTTTTAATTATCGAACCCAAAGGAGAACGTGAAAATGACCTCGCAAAGCAAATTGACGTTGATTGGTCTGATTATTGCTGCCAGTATGGTGATCATGTGCGGTTGCGGTCCGATTTAATGCGGCGTTACGGCGATTGCCTCCGGCTGAATCTGAGGATGCTGGGGCACGTGCTTGCCCGGCGTTGGCTGACGCCGCAGGACGTGGCCGCCGGTTATGACCGTCTGGCCCACGACTATGACGCCAACTGGCTGTGCCGGTTGATCCCGGTGACCGACCGCCTGATCGCGGCGCTGCCGGATGATATTTCCGGGGCGGTTTTCGATCTCGGCTGCGGCACCGGTTACCTGACGGCGGCGTTGGTACAGCGTTATCCGGCGGCGGACGTGACCGGAGTGGACATCTCGCCGCAGATGGTCGCCGAGGCGCGGCGGCGCGGTCTCTGCGCCACCCTGAAAACGGCAGATATGCTGTCCTTTCTGCGGCGAAAGCCCGACGGCGCGGCGGCACTGATTGTTTCGGCCTGGGCCATCGGTTACAGCGTGCCGGACCGGTTGATTGCCGCCGCCGCCCGGGTCCTGGCCCCCGGCGGTATGTTGGTGTTTACGGTCAACTATGCCGATACGCTGGCCCCGGTGTTTCGAGCCTATCGCCGCTGCCTGGCGGCATATCCAGACAAGGTCCGCAAGGCGCTGTGGCCGCGATTTCCCCGCGACCGGGCCACGGTGGAGAAAATGTTGCGGCGACATGGTTTGAGGCCGGAACTGGTTGAGGAAGGATGCATTGCGGTTGCGCCGCCGGAGTCGGGGGCTCCTCCGTCGCTGGCGTGGCTGCTGAAAACCGGGGTTTTGGCCGGTTTCGACGCCGTGTTGCCGTTGCCGGAAGACCCAGAACTGGCGGCGCGGTTCGAAGAGGAACTGGCCGCCGATTCGCGTCCGCTAGAGCATCATTTTATTACCATTAAAGGAGTTCGACCCCGATGAACCTGCAGGGATGGAAATTATTGCGGATCTTTGCCGATCCGCGTATCACCCGTACGCCGTTGCGGGTGCTGGCGACATTGCGACGTCAGGGCAAGCGGCGGATGCCCGATGCCGCCGACCGCCGGGTGGCGCGCGGTTCGTTGCGGCCCGCCTGGCAGTTGGCCCGGCACTGGCTGAGCGGCGAGAATTTGACCCGGCATCACGGACAATGGGTGTTGAATTCATTTTTGCCGCCGTTTCCGTCGCGGGCGTTCGACCGCATGTTCGAAAATCTGCTCAGCGGTCGCCGTCTCAGTCCGGTTTCGGCCTTTCTCGCGGTAACCGCCGCCTGTCCGTTCGACTGCCCGCATTGCAGCGCCAAAGCCCGCGGTCATGGCAATATTACTACGGAGCAGTGGCGGCAGACGGTGACGGAATTATTGGCTTCCGGCGTCAGCATCGTCGGTTTTACCGGCGGCGAACCGTTGACGCGGCCGGACCTGCCGGAACTGGTGGCGACCGCGTCCGACGGCGGCGCGGCCACGATTCTGTTCAGTTCCGGCGCCGGTTTCGATGCGGCAACGGCGTCGCGGCTGCGCGACGCCGGGTTATGGGCGGTCTGCATCAGTCTGGATCATCCCGATGCGGCGACATGCAACCGTTTCCGAAACAGTGAGCAGGCTTACGATACGGCGGTGGCGGCGATAAGGCTGGCGGCGGCACAGGGCTTTTATACCATGATCGGTTGCGTGGCGCGGCGTTTTCTGGTCGAGAACCGCGATTTCGAACGACTGCATCATCTGGCCGGGCAATGGGGCGTGAACGAATTGCGGCTGGTGGAGCCGATGCCCTGCGGGCGGTGGAAAGAGGTGCCGGAAGAGATGTTGCTGCAACCGGAACACGTGGCGGTGCTGCGGGATTTCCATCGCGGTGTCAACCGGCGTGGCCTTCGCCCCAAGGTCTGTGCTTTCAATGAGATAGAGAGTCCGGAATTGTTTGGTTGCGGCGGCGGGACCCAGCACCTCTATATCGATGCCGCCGGAGAGGTTTGCCCCTGCGATTTCACGCCGTTGAGTTTCGGCAATGTCACCCGGGAACCGTTTGCCGCGATCTGGACACGGATGTCCGAGGCGATGGGCAATCCCCGCCGACACTGTTTCCTGCAACGGCATTACCGCCGGATCAATGCGGCGGCGGCGACGGCGGGACAATATCCGTTGCCGCCGGAAATCAGTTGTCGCCTCTGTGCCGAAATCGGCCGGGAAAAACTGCCGGACTATTTTCGTATGGTGACGGGGCGCGAAGAGTAGACGGACGGGCAGGGGAACGCGCTTTTTTAGCGGTTTTATCGCCATTTTACTTGAATAACCCCAAAACTGATGTAAAGTGCGGTTCGTGTTTTTTCATAATGGATTATCATGCAACGCTGTAACGGCAGGCATATGGAAAATCGATAAGGCGCGGGGCGCGGCCGGAAAACGGTCAGGGGCGAGCCCGGTAACAACGGCAACTTTAAGTTAAGGAAGGAAATATAAGATGAAGAGAACGTACCAACCGTCGAAGATTTCGCGGAAGCGGAAATTGGGATTCAGAGCGAGAATGGCGACTCGCGGCGGCCGTAACGTCCTGAGACGTCGGCGTCAGAAGGGTCGGACCAGTTTGGCGGTCTAGACCGTATGTCGGGGCCGATGAGTGCAGATTGCCGGTGGCAGGTGATCTGCCCGGCTTAACGGGAGTTGACCGGTAAGAAGTGTGATTTTGAAAAAAACCGTCAAGCCATATAATCGTTTGCGACTGGGAAGTGAATTCGCTTATGTCCGGAAAAAAGGGCATAAGCAGGTCGGGCGATTGATGATTTTAGTGATTGCCGCCGCACCGGACGCCGGGTTGAAAACCGGCGTGGTTTGCGGGCGAAAATTCAGTAGCAGAGCCGTGGACAGAAATCGGGCCAGACGTCTGGTCTGGGAGTCGTTCCGGCTGTTGAAAACCGAGATTGAACCATGTCATATGGTGGTGATTCCCAGGAAAGCGATTGCCGGATGCCGGCAGCCGCAGGTTCAGAAAGAGATGGAATACCTGTTGCGAAGAGCGCAGAAATTGAGAAGCCCTTCCTGTTGAGTCCTGCCGGAATTATGTTGTTTGCTATTCGGATCTATCAGAAGATCGTCTCCCCGTGGTTGCCGCCAGTCTGCCGTTTTACTCCGACGTGTTCCCATTATGCGGTCGAGGCAATCAAACGTTACGGCGCCTGGCGCGGCGGATGGTTGACGGTATGGCGATTGTTGCGCTGCCAGCCGTTTTGCAAAGGCGGATACGATCCGGTGCCGGAGTTGCCGCGTTCCCGTCGCGGCTGCGGGAAATAATTTTTTTCAAGTTGAGGGTATTTCGTGAAATTCGATAAAGTTACGATTGTCGGTTTTGCCGTTTGTGTTTTACTACTTTTGGCCTGGGAGCCGATTTGCCGTCATTTAGGCTGGATTTCTCCTCCCCGGCCCCGGACGGCCGTGACGGCTCCGGCCGGGAAACCGGCGGCGGCGGCAACGGCGACGGACATGGCCGGGGAACCGGCGTCTTCCGGGGAAAAATCCCCGACTCCAGCCCCGGCGCCGCAGCCGGAATTCCTGAAACTGGCTCCCGTGGTCTTGAAAAATTCCGCTTCGACCGTGGTTGTCGACCCCAATGACGGGATTGTCCGGGAAATCCGGTTGAATAATTTTCTCAATAACGATCGCAAAACGCCGGTTACTTTCCGCTGTTATCCGGCGCAGCATATTTTGAGTTTCCGGGATGGTGCGACGTGGCGGACCGTGAAGGTTGCCGTGGTTGGGAATGACGATTCGGCGTTGACCGTGGATCGTGTGGTCCGTCGCGGCGACCGTGAGGTGGCCATTACCCAGAACTGGAAACTGGAGGAGAATTTTCAGCTGCATTACACCTTCACCCTCAAGAACTCCGACCGTCGCCCGTTGCCGTTGGAACGGGTGGCTTTGGAGACCGGGGCGTTGTCGCCGTTGATTCACCAGACCGGTGAAAGCGTTCGCAACGAAGTGTTCAATGTCGATTACTTCAGTACCAAGCTGGTTTCCGTGGCGGTGAAACCGGGCGAGAAAGCGTTCAACCAGCCCCTGACCTTGCCGGTTCGATGGCTGGGAGTCAGCAATAAATACTTTGCCTGTTTGCTGAAACCGGCGGGCAAGACGGGTACATTTGTCGGCATCGAACCGTTGTTGCAACAGCATACCGATGCTACCGGAAAAGATTTTATAACGGCGTCGGCGGCCGGATTACTGCCGAATACGACGTTGGCGCCGGGCGGTCAGGCCACTTTTTCGTACAGC
>JAQUZV010000129.1 GCA_028691155.1 Victivallales bacterium | reverse complement strand
TTCTGGTGTTACCTTTTCCATGGCCTGTTTCCTTTTTTTTATTGTTTGTCGTTAAACAAATCAATCTGGAAACAGGCCCTTTTTCAAGCCCATTTTTCAATTGTGCGCAATTTTCCGGACGTTATCATCACGCCCGCCCTGCAGAAACAACATCGGACCGGTCATCTTCCGGGCCGCGGCAACAGGATCGTAGGTGCTCAGGTCATGATAATACGCCGGACTCACGGAGTTGATTATCTCCCGCCGTTGCGCCTCCAGCAATTTCTGTTTGTCTTCCCGGCTACCGGGTTGCAGACCGATAAGATATTCGAGCTGCGCATCAAGTCCGACCTCGAAACGCCGCGCCGCCGCCGCCATGAAAATATATCCGGACGGGATGGCGGTTCCAGCCGCAATTCGGGGCAGCAGCATTCCGCCCAGACTGTGCCCGAGAACAAAAATCGGCGCCCGGGGAAATTTTTTCCGCAACATCGCCACCGCCAAAATCGCATCGTCGGTCACTTCATCGGCCAGAGAAAATTCCCGGCCCGCCATCTTCTTCCCGTAAATCAGCGTCCGCTTATCATAACGGAAGACGGCAATGCCCCGTTGCGACAAACCATAGGCCAATTCAGCAAAAGGCTTGTTCGGGCCGATCGTTTCATCGCGGTCATGCAGTCCGGAACCATGAACCAGAACAACGATCGGAAACCCCGTCGCCTTGCTCGGACAAGTCAGAGTTCCACTCAGTTTCCAAATTGTGCCGAAGGTGAGTTCCTCTTCCCGATAAACCTCATTCGTCCGCGGTTTATTGGGCAACGGTTGGATAAAAAAACCCGCCACTTTTCCCGATTCCACCTCGACCGTACAAAGTACCTCCAACCGGGACCACGCCAAATCCGCCGTACGGAAAACCTGCCAATAGGCAACCTTGCCGACATCGATTCTCCGAACGGTAGGGCCTCCTTCCCAACGGATAAAAGCCCCGAATCGGTCGGTCGTTTTTTTCCGCAACAGGACAAGTTTTTCGCCGCCCAGAGCCGCCGCCATTTTCGGAGTCGCAATCCTTGCCATCTCCACCGCCCGGTCGGCGGCAAAAGCGTCCAATATGACCGTCGCGTTTTCCGGAACGGCGGGCGCGCCGGCCAACATGATGCTCATACCGAATAAAATGCCACAACTCAATGTTTTCATTTCCGCATATCTCCATGGCAAATATTGTCGATAACGGTAAAACCGGACCGGAAAACGCGGCGTTCCCGGTCCGCGTTCTTCCTCCCCCGTCCCCTGCCCCCCAGCAACGTCAGACGGCACGATGCCGGAGCATCACCCCCGGAATCAGAAACAACAGCGTCGCGGCTGATTTCCCCGTAACCGCATGGCTTCTTGCGCCGTCAATGAACGCCGAGCAGGAAACGCACCCCCACCGTTAGCCCGAATCCAAACAGCAGCCAGAGAAAATTCCGGCGACAGGTGCAATGGGTGATCAGCGGCGCCTGTTTCAGTTCATGCAACGTGCCCAGATAAAGGAAAGTTCCCGCCGCCATCGCCAAAACCATCCCCTTGATCAACGGCATCGGACCGCTCGTCACCAGATATCCCTGCATACAACTGCCGCAAATAATGCCGAACGGCGTCGACATGGCAAATCCGGAATAGAGCCCCAGCCGCTGCCGCGGCGACAACCGACTTTTGACCATTTCCAGCGCCAGAGCAAATCCGGCCGAGCCCTTGTGGGCCAGAATCGCCACCAAGATATACCACTTCAGTGCTTTCGTGCTGAGCCCCAATGCCGTGCCCATAAAAAACGACGGAATCGCAATCATGAAAACCATGACGACCGGAATTATCGGCGCCGCCAATTGCGATTCATCATTCATCCGCAACCGCAGATGTGCCACCATGTGTTCGAGGCTCAACAGCAGGAAAAAGAAAAGAACGGCAATAACCGAAGCGGAAGGAAAATCGCTGTGCCAGGCCTTATTCAACAGCGTCGTGGCCTCGGGCAGCATGATAACCAACGCCAAAGCCAGAAAAATTCCAGACGTGAACGCCTCACCGCCGGGATAGGAATCAACTCCGTCGGTTTTCCGGCGGAACAGCGGCGGATATCCTCCGGCAAAGGTAACCAGTAAAATGCCAAACAAGGCCAAAACATCGAAAGTGGTCATTATGATTATTCCCTGTTGCGTTCGCCGGGCGGAACCACGGATTGCAGCCCGATTTTCTTCCGGCAAGAATAAATCGGCCGCATCAGTATTACTTTATCATATCGTTGCTTTTTTTCAATAACACAGGGCGGGAAAGAAATGTTTCTTTCGTTCCACGGCTATGTCCCCCACGTCAGACGGCGCCATGCCAGAGAACAACCCCCAAGACCAGGAACAACAGCGCCGTAGCAAATTTCACCGTCGCCGCATGGCGCCGCAACCACAAGGTCAATGCCATATGCCCCATGCCGAATACCGTCGCCAGGGTTATTATCAGCAACGGCGTCACAAACGCCAGATTATACACCACCAGATACCACAGTGCGCCGTAGCGCCGCGAATCGGTCTTGATGACATAAAGAATCACCGGCGCATACACCTGCCCGGTACACGCCAACTCCAGCGCGGCAACCACCGCCCCGACCAGAAATGCAGCAACCACAAAACGGGCCTGTCGCGCCCCGGTACGGATGGTACGGTGAATGCCGTTTTTCAAATGGTCGGACAATTGTAATTTCATCTCCCGTCCCCGTCCCAGACGACACATGATGCCGTCATAAATACTGAATCCGGCCAGAATAAATACGATCCCGGCCATAATGCGGTTCAGCCAGACTCCGGCGACATGAAAGAAAGAAATCCGGGACATGACTTCCGCCAGCCCCAACCCCATCAAATAATAGGCCAGAAACATTCCGAACGCAAAAGCCAGACCGACCCGAAGAATTTCCCCGCGGCTTCGACGGGCTATCGCCAGATAGGAAATGAAAAAGATGATGGCGGCAAAGGCACAGGGATTGATGCCGTCCAGGAATCCCGCCGCCAGAATCAACGGCCAACGGATACGGGTATAGCGTTCCTTGATGCGCCGATCCGATGCCGCCAGTTTTTTCTGCGGCTCGTGGCGGGGCGGCGAAATCAGCCAAGATGCGACCGCCGCTTCCGGCCGGGACAGCAGCCGTTGCAATTCCGCTCGTTTGATGCGGTCTTTCACCAACGCCCCGGCGCCGGTAAAAACCGCCGGAGCCAACAGACGGGAACCGACCGGAACATGGAATTTTTCCCCATAAGCCTCGTTGAGGCGCAGAGAAGCGGCCGAATCGATGTTGTAACTGCGAATTTCCATCCCCGGTATTGCCTGCTGCAAATCACGCAACATCTTCTCCACCGCCCGGCAGTCGGCGCATCCGTTTTTGTAGAAATAGACCACCACCCGCGAATTGGCCGGAGCGGCAACCACTGTTTTTTCTCTCTTCTCCGCTGCCGTGGCTGCCGTAACTGTTGCTGTTGTCGCTGTCGTGGCGGCGGAATCGGAACGAAGCGCCACCGCAATTTTACGCTTTCCGACTTTCGGAAATTTACCGGCCCACATCTCTCGGTCTTCGGAAGGAATAAAAGGCAGCAACTCCTTCATCTCCGGCGGCAATCTATCATTTTCCCAAGCGTAATTCAATCGATCCAACAAACGCGAACGTTCTTCTTCCGACACCGCCACAAGGAGTTGGCCCAGTTTATAGTAATCCACTTTTTCTTTCCCGATGGCCAAAGTCGACAGTGCATACAGCCGAACCGCGGGATCGCTGTCCCCGGCTAATTTTTTCACCACCGGCAACAATTCCGGATCGATCTTTCCTTTATCATCAAAGCCGATCAAATGAGAAGTCCACCCCACGCTTCTTCTCTCATTGGTAATATTGATGGTAACAGTCTCGGCCGTGCCGAAATTCCAATTTATTTCAACAGAGGAATTATTCTGCTGCAATACGGCAAGCAGAAACCGGCGCCACTGCGGATCAACGGAAGCGGCCAACGCCGGAACCAAAGTCTTGAAGCGCGGGAAATCCAGATACGCCAACAGTTGCAGTCCAACCTTTTTCTCCCAGATATGCTCGGATGCCGCCGCCCGGACAAAGTATTCCGTATCCGGACGGCGCCAGTCAACAAACAGCATGAACAGCGCCAGAACCCGGCGCTGCCAATCCTTATCCGCTCCGGACAAGGTCTTTTCGCACCAGGGACGCAATGGCCCCAGGGTGAAAGATCGCTCATATGAAAAAGATTTATCCAATATTCTGATTATCGACAACGACAACCGGGGTCGCTCCAATTCCCGCACCAGTTCCTCCTTTAATGAGGACATGCGGCTGCGCATAATTATCCCGACCGCAGCCGCCGATATATACTGTTGCGGCGAATGCAATGCGGTTTTCAAAATTAACGCGATATCGGGTTGCTCCGACGAACTTTTAATTATGTTCAGAATAGAAAGCTGATCCGCCTCCGACAACGCGGCGAACCGGCCGGCGATATAGGACAACGCGGCCGGATCATTCAGCTGCAAAAGCGCAATGCCGAATTTCTGCTTGTATTGCACCTTTTTTTCCCGGCGGAACAATTGCTGCAGACAAAGGAGGAAATCCCGATACGCCGATTCCAGGCGCAACACATTGGATCCCGGCGCTCCGGACGCCGGGGAAGAATCGGACGCACCATTTTTCCCGGTTCCGCCTTCCGCATCCAACCCGAACGCATCGGCCAATTCATCCAGCTTCACGGTCGATACTTCAGTCAGGGAAATATTGCTTTGCAGCTTTTTCATGGCCTCCCGGAACGGTTGAACGCGAAAATCGCATTTTTCTATAATTGTCACCGCATCGGCGCCGGCAACCCGATTCAGCAACACCACCAAAGCCGCCACGGCTTCAGGATGTTCCATCTCGCCGCCCAAATATTTTGCCGCCGGCAGGAAAATATCCGGATTGCTTTGTCGCGACAGGAAAATTCCCGCCGGCAACGCATATTCATTGCAGCCGGCCAACTCCGGAGCCAAAGCAAGCAGAAATTCTTCCTTTTCCCGCTTCAAATCCTTGATTATGCCATCGGGAATTGGCACTTCCATCCGGCAGTAGGCATGAATAACCGCCATCTTCAACCGGTCATTTTTGGCAAAGAGACGGGGCAGAAGTTTCAGCGCTCCCGCATATTTGATTCCCGCCGTAGTCCCAATCGCTTTGATGGCGACAAATTCATCCGGAGACTCCATCAGTTTCATGGCCGGCGGCCCGGCAGCGGTCAGATCGATATCCGCCACCGCATCCAGCGCCGCCGCCTGCACCCGCCACCGCGAATCGTTCAGACAGGCAATAATTTCCTTGCCGGCGGTATGAGCCCGCATCGCTTTCAGACTGGTCAACGCGGCAATGACATTGTCTTCATTCGGGGATTGCAGATAACGGCAAAGGATATCCACACTGCGCTGGGTGCAAATCCGGGCCAGACCGCGGATAATCGCAAAAATCACCCCTTTGTCTTTTTCGTGCCGGAGATGCTGTTCGATAATTTTCCCGATCCGGCGGTCATTTTGTTTGGTAATCGCCTCAACCGCCGTTTCACGTACCAGTGCTTCGCCGTCATTCAGGCATTCCGTGAGAATCGGCAGGGCCTCCGGATAGTTGCCCAACAGCAATACCGCCTGCTGTCGCTGGTCGATCGTGCCGAACAGCAGATGATGCGCCACCACTACTGGCGACGGCAAAATATTATGCGGCAACAGCAGCGCATATTCCAATTCCCGCAACCGGCGACGCGGTTCCGGCGGCAATTTCGGATGCCGCCGGGCGTAATCGCGTACCAGCGCCAGAGCGCTGTCGCCGCAATCGAGCAACTGCTCCACGGCCATAACCGAATAATTATCCTCGCCTTCAACCAGTTGATTGATCAATGCCGCGGCATGTTCCGAATTCATGATCGGTCCGCTACCGGCGGCATCCCGAGATGATCGAAGCCAGACGTCCCAGCGCCCCAATGCGGCCAGATTGGCCGGCGTGTCCGGTTTCTGCCAGGGATCGAAATGGAAATCGCGGCCGGAACGCGCCGTCAGCATTTCGAAGGCGCAGGAACGAATCGACAGCAACGGATGTCGGAGCAGCTTTACCAGCGGCGCCGCCGGATAAGGTTTTCGCACCGCAATCGCGTCACGAAGCGTCCGGCCCGAGTTATAATCGCGACCGGCGATGCGGACGATATTCAACCACTGCAAAGCGGAAATTTTATCCTGCTGCAGAATTTCCAGACTTTGCCTCACTTCTTCATTCCGGCGCGGAGGTAATTTCTGTCGCAGCATCAGCAGCGTACCGGCCACATCGGTCAAACCATCCCGGCGGGCGAGAATTCGACCGTCGGGAGCAACCATCACCAGGGCGGGCAGGTAACGCACCCGGAATTCGTCCGCCAGTCCGGGTTGGATATCGGCGTCAATCCGGACGGAGACCATGTTATTCATGGCCTGCCTGACTTCGGGATCCGTCAGCGTTTCACGTTCGAACCGGGCACAGCGCGGCGACGGAATCCGACGGAAATAGAGCACCATGTTTTGACCGGATTCC
>JAQUZV010000128.1 GCA_028691155.1 Victivallales bacterium | reverse complement strand
ATTGCCACTACCGCCAATTTTGAAAACTGGTGTCAGATTGTCCGCGACTATCATATCCTCCGCGGCATGATCAACGTCTGTTCCGATTCCCTGCGCCAGTGTTACGATGTCGATCGGGATATTAAAAGCATTATCGACGAGATCGAAAGCCGGATTTATCAGGTTCGCAACAACAATGTCAAAAGCGAAATCATTTCGTTGCGCGAATCGATCCGCGATGTTTTTACCAATATTCAGAAGATCATCAACAATGAAGTCGAAGTGGGGATTCCCACCCTTTATCCCGATCTCAACCGGTTGATTATCGGGTTGAAGCCGGGAGAAATGTTTGTTCTGGCGGCCCGGCCGTCGATCGGGAAAACCACGTTTGCGCTCAATATTGTCCGGGATGTGGCGATGAAGGGTTCCCAACAGCGCGGCGTCCTGTTTTTCAGTCTGGAAATGACCGCCGAGCAGATCGCCCGCAAACTGTTGTGCATGGAGGCGGAGGTGGGCGAAGGCAGTTTTTACGACAAATCTTTCCGGCCGCATGATTTGACCAAACTGACCACCGCCGTGTCGAATTTTCGCAATGCAAGTATCTTTATTGACCCCACTGCCGGGTTGACAGTTCCGGAAATGCGTGCCAAAGTAAGAAGGCTGAAGAGTCAGCACAGTGTGGAATTGGTTTGTATCGACTATCTGCAGCTGATGCGTTCCGGGTCGAATCCGGAAAGCCGGCAGCAGGAAGTGGCGGAAATTTCCAGCGGCATCAAGAAATTGGCGAAAGATTTCAACATTCCGGTACTGGTGCTGGCGCAGTTGAACCGGGAAGTGGAAAAAGGCAGTTCCGGCAGCGCCCGTCCCAAACTCAGCAATCTGCGCGAGTCCGGCGCCATTGAACAGGATGCCGATATTGTGGCCTTTCTGCACCGGGACCGCGATCAGGCCAAGGACATGTCACGCGAGGCGATGGTAAATGGTTTGGACACCGAACTGATCGTGGAGAAAAATCGTAACGGGCAGACCGGGATTGTCTATCTGACGTTTCATCCGCACATCGGGCAGTTTCGGAGCAAGAGTCGCTATAGTGATGAGGATAATCCGCAGGTCGGATGACCGGAGAGATAAACAAATTTGGTTAAGCTGTTAAGGAGTCAAAGTGGGAGCCCTGAAAAAATTTTGGATCGTGGCCATCTGGTGCGTACTGGCCGTAACTGCCGGCGCCGATAAGATCGGCCAAGTCACCTTCGAGCAGCTGGGGAGTTACAAATTATCCGAGGACGAACTCAAATTCAATGTCCAGAGCCGTTCCGGTGATGAATTTGTGCCCAAGAACATCGATGCTGACGTCAAGCGTCTTACCGCCACCGGTTCTTTTGCCGATGTGGTGGCGGAGTCCCGCCACCTGCCCGACGGGAAGGTCGACGTGACGTTCAAGCTGATGGCCAAGCCGATGGTTCAGGAGATCAAATTTGTCGGCAACAGGAAATTTCCCACTTCCGATCTCGATCAGGAAATCACCCTGCGGGCCGAATTGCCGTTGAACGATAAAAACCTGCGGGAAAGTGCCAACAAGTTGCGCCGTTACTATCGCGACAAAGGTTATAACGAAGCCACGGTGACGCCGGAGGTCAAAAGCAGCGGGAAGAACAGCGTCACGGTAACGTTTCGGATCGACGAACATTTGCGCCTCAAAGTCAATGATGTCACGTTCAGCGGCAATACCGTCTTCTCCTCCTGGGATCTGAAGTGGGCGCTGGCGACCCGCCATTCTTTCCTGTCGCGTTTTTTTGAAATCGGTCTCTATAATCCCCGGGAGCTGGAGTTGGACAAGTTGCGCCTGCGGCAGAAATACTGGACCAAAGGTTACCTGGATTTCAAGGTGGAAGACATCAAAGTCACGCCGGAAGCCGGGAATCCGGAATATGTCGACGTCAATTTCAAGTTGTTTGAAGGCAAACCGTATACGGTGGACAAAGTGACCATTACGGGGAACCGGAAGATCGGCACGGTGGAATTGGAACGCCGGGTTCTGTTGCACCACGGGCAGATTTTCGATCTGGACAAGGAAAACCAGACCAAGGACGCCATTGAAGCGGCTTATGCGGCGCTGGGCTATGCCGATTTCCAGTGCCGGGCGGTGCGGCATCCCAATTTTCAGACGCATCTGGTCGATATCGATTTTGAACTGACCGAAGGCATCCCCTATACCGTTTATGATGTCAACATCAAGGGCAACAAGGTGACCAAGGACAAGGTCATTCGCCGCGAACTGGTGATTCAGGATGGCGACCCGGTGGATAAAAACCGCATTGAGGTCAGTAAATCCCGTCTGATGGGGATGGGTTACTTCGAAGACGTAAAAACGTCCACGGCCAATGCCGAAGAATATGGTCGGAAAAATGTTACCTTTTCCGTCAAGGAAAAACGCAATTACGAATTTAAAATCGGCGGCGGCTTCTCCGATGTCGACAGCCTGTTCGGGATGGTTTCGCTGACCAACAACAATTTCGACATCACCGATCCGGAGCGTTACTTTCAAGGTGGCGGGCAGCGGTTGCGTCTGGCCGGTATTTTCGGCTTGCGGACTTATGGCGGCAACATCGATTTTACCGAACCCTGGCTGTTTGACATGCCGTTGCGCTGGGATTTGTCCGGTTATTGGAATCAGGTCACCTATCGGTACTGGGATGAACAGCGCATCGGGTTCCGGACGGCGCTGACCAAGAAGTTTTTTGATGATTTCACCAGTGTTTCGTTGGGGTACAAATTCGAGCAGGTCAACGTTTACGATATGGACAACAGTGCGACGGCGTTGCTCAAATCCGAACGCGGCCGCGACTGGGTCAGTTCTCCTTCCCTGGAAATTACCCGTGACACCCGCGACAGCCTGACCGATCCGACCTCCGGTTATCTGGTCAGTGCGCTGACCAGTGTCACGCCGAAATTCCTGGGTTCCAGCAACAACTATTACCGGCTGGAAAGCAAGGGCATCTACTATATGAACTTCCTGGACAAGGCGTTGATTTGGCATAACGGATTCAAGATCGGGACGATTGCCTCTTTCGACCGCGACGACCCGGTGCCGCTGTACGAACGCTATTTCCTGGGCGGCGGGGACAGTATCCGCGGCTTCCCGTACCGCCGGATTTCTCCGGTGGACAACAATGGCTGGAATATCGGCGGCCAGACCATGTTGCTTCTGACCTCGGAAATAACTCATCCGATCTGGCGGTTTATCCGCGGCGCCGTTTTCGTCGATGCCGGTTCGGCCTGGAAAAATTCCTACAGCATGGGTTTCAATCAGTTCAACATGGGGGCCGGTTACGGGTTGCGCATGAAGTTGCCGATGATCAATGCGCCGATCAAGCTCGATTTGGCTTATCCGATTGTGATGAATCAGGAGAACTGCCCGCGTCGGTTGCAGTTCCATTTCAACATGGGCTTTACCTGGTAATCGACACTTACTGTTTTCCGGAGGGCGGAAAGATGATGGATTTTGATACCGAAAAGACGGCGCTGGTGATGGTTGATATTCAGGAACGGCTTTTTGCCGCGGTTCCGGAATTGGCGCCGATGTTGCCCAAAGTGAAGATGCTGCTCCGGTCGGCGGCCGAATTGCGGTTGCCGGCGGTGGTTACCGAGCAATATCCCCGCGGTCTCGGTCCGACCATTCCGGAACTCAAAGCATTGCTGCAACCGGGATGGCCGGTTATCGCGAAAACCGATTTTTCCTGTTGGGGGGTCGAGGCTTTTCGCCGCGAGCTGGCGGCGAAGAAAATCCGTACGGTCGTGCTGATGGGGATTGAATGTCATGTTTGCGTTCAGCAGACGGCGTTCGATTTACAGGCGCAGGGCTTTGACGTAGTGTTGGCGGCGGATACGGTGGCCTCCCGGAATGCTTATGACCGACAGATGGCGTTGGAGCTGATGCGGTCGGCGGGAATTGGGGTGACGACGGCCGAAGCGATTGTTTTTGCCTGGTTGCGAACGGCCAAACATCCGTCTTTCAAAGCGATTTCCGCCTTGGTCAAATAATTTTTTGCGCCGGGGTTGGGCGCTGCCATGACGGGAGGTTTCCATTTTCATATAACTGCATTCCTCCGGGATCCCGTCCCGGGGTCGGCCATTAATCAAAGGGGGAAAGAAGCGATGACTTCGATTGTTGCCATGGAAGAGAGTTTACGTGATGCCATGTTACATGGCGATGCGGATCGGTTGGCGGTGTTGTTGGCCGATGATCTGGTCTTTATCGGCCCCGACGGCGGGATTGCCACCAAGGCCATCGATTTGGCCTGCCACCGTTCCGGACGGGAAAAGATTACCGCCATTACGCCTTCTGACCGGCGGATTCAGGATTTCGGCTCCATTGCCGTGGTGACGGTGCGGATCGAATTGCAGGGCACGTTTGACGGCAACAGTCTCGACGGAAAATATCGCTATCAGCGGGTTTGGGCGGAACGTGACGGGCAGTGGCAGGTGGTCGCCGGATCGGTAAGTCCGATCCGGGGTGAATAGTTTCAATACTTCAGGCAGAACAGTCGGAACCTGTTTTCAGGTCGCAACCCGAGGACGTGGGAAGCGATATCATTCTTCTTTTTCCTCTTGCCGGCCTGGTTCCAAATATCCTCGCCGGGTGAAAAGTTTTCCGCCGCGTGCCACTGTGGCGGAATTGCCGATAATTACCAGGGTATTCATGTCGATGGACGCAAACGGGAAATCCGCCAGCCGGACGATTTGTCGTTGTTGTTCGGGGCGGGCGGCGGCGTGAACGATTCCCGCCAGACCATGGTTGCCGCGTGCCGCGGTAAAAATGGCGACGGCTTCCCGGATTAGGGCACGGCGGCGGGTGCTGGCCGGATTGTAGAGCGCGGTAACCAGATCGGCGGCGGCGGCGGCGTGCAGCCGTTTTCGGATGAGATTCGCCGGGGTCATCAGGTCGGACAGGCTGATAACGCAGAAATCATTCATCAGCGGTGCGCCGAGAATGGCGGCGGCGGCGACGGCGGCGGTCAGGCCGGGGATGGTAACGACTTCGATATCGGTATAAGGGGGGTGTTCGGTCAGTTCCAGCAACAATCCGGCCATGCCGTAAATTCCGGCGTCGCCGGAAGAGACGACGCCGACGGTATGTCCTGCCAAAGTGGCGTTCAGCGCCCGGCGGCAACGCTCCATTTCGCCGCGCATGCCGTTGCCGATCAACTTTTTGCCGGCAAACAGCTCCGGGAATTGTCGCAGATAAGTCGTATAACCGGCGATGACGTCGCAAGCGGTGATCGCCTCCCGTGCGGCCGGGGTCAACAGGGCCGGAAGACCCGGTCCCAGGCCAATGGCGTAAATGATTCCGGGTTTATTCATGAGGGGTCTCCGATGGCGATGGCGATGGCGACGGTGACGCCGTTTTCTTTGTATTTTTCCCGGTACAGTTTGCCGTCGGGCCCGGCGGCCGCCAGTGCCGCCGGTTCGGCGACCCCGATGACGCCGAATTCGGTCATGGCGCGCGGCGTCGGATGTGGACCGGGATAACGATTCAGTTCTGCCGCGGTAAAGAAGCGTAGCTTCAACCGTTTTTCCCGCGCCCACTCCAGCAGGCCCGGCTCGTCCTGCTTGGCGTTAAGCGACGCCAGATCGGCAACCTGTCCCCACTCGATATTCCCGTCCGCCAGGGCGTGTTCAACGGCGGCGGCGATGGCTGCCGCCGTAACCCCCCGGCGGCAGCCGATGCCGACGTGATAGACGGCGGGGTTCAATTGCAGCACCGGGGCGGGATAAGACGGCGGCGGCGATACGTTCAGCAGGACGGCCGGAGCGCCGGAGAGTTCCGCTGTCGTGTCAATGCGTCGGACCTGAGGCAATCCGGCGTAATACCGGGCAAACAGTTCCGGCGGTAACACGACTTCAATGCGATTGCCGGAAAGCAGGGCGGTATTGAGTGCTTTGATGGCCGCCGGATTGACGACCCGCCAGTGCTGCCGGGCCGCCAGTTCGTCGAAGGCGAGCAGGTGATTGACGTCGGTGGCGGTGGTAATCACCGGTTGGCCCCCGGTGATTCCGGCAATGCGGCGGACCAGACGGTTGGCGCCGCCGAGATGACCGCCGACCAGACTGACGGCATAGTCGCCGCGTTCGTCACAAACCACCACGGCCGGATCGGTTGCTTTGTCATCCAGCAACGGGGCAATCTTACGGACGGCAATCCCGGCGGCCATAATCAAAACATGGGCCTCGTAATCATGCCAGTTGCGGCGGAGCAGTTCGGCCAGCGCGGCCGGAATAAACGGCACGGCTTGGACGTTGCCGAGGTGTTCCGGCGCAAAACAGGTAGTGGTTCCGGGCAGTCCCCCGGCAATTTCCGCTGCTTTCATGGTTCCGGCGGCGGTCAACGCGTATATGGCGATGCGGGCGGGAAGCGGCTCGGCTTCCGTTGCCCCGGTGGCGCCGCGGTAACCGTGGGCGAACGCGGCATCATAAAGTTGTGATTTGGCATCGGAATGTTTCAGGGCGTTGCCGACAATAATCATCGCCTGGCGTTTGATCCCGGCGGCTCGGACTTTGGCGGCAATATCGGCCAGGGTTCCCCGGACGATCTGCTGATTGGGC
>JAQUZV010000127.1 GCA_028691155.1 Victivallales bacterium | reverse complement strand
GGACAGGCAGACGAAACTGGCCTGAACGCCGCGGAGATAATCGGTGTTGCGACAGAACACCAACGACGCCTGCAAGCCGTTGGCATCCCGATTGAAACAACTGACCCAACTGCCCTGAATGCCGTTGATGTGATCGGTGGCGGCGGCGATCCAGGAACCTTCCACGCCATAGACTTTGCCGGCACCGGAACTGACCGGCTGACCGGTTTTGATCCCGTAAACGTTGGAGTTTTTGGTATAAGAGGGTACGTCGAACCAGAAGCCGATCTGGAAGAACGTCCAGTCGTCGTCGGCGCGTTGTTCCAGGTCCGATTCCCGAGGCGCGGTTGCCGGTCGGGTCTGGGATTGGGTTTCGGCTGCGAATGCCGCGACGCCGGACATGGTTCCGAACATCAGCAGCGAAAGTAATAATTGCCGTATTTTCATGATATCGTCTCCATTAAAATTTAAAGTTGCAGATCGGCAGGAACGGGATCGGTGCATCTTCGATATAGTTGACGATCCCGATCTGGAACGATTTTTTTGCGGCCAGATTGACGACCCCGAGCTGCAATCCGGAAATCGAAGTGGCATAATTGACGATGGAGAACTGCATGCCGTCGACCTGTTCCGACTTGGCGGCCAGAATGCAGGCCTGCATGCCGTTGATGTGATCGGTGGCGCCGCAGAATACCGCGGTTTCAAGTCCTTTGACCATACCCCGGCCGGAGCAGAACGGCGCTCCGACCTTCAAGCCGTAAGTATCCATATAAGAAGTGGAACGCGGTACGTCGAACCAGAATCCGATGGTCAGGAAATCCCATTGGTGATGAGCTCCGGTAATAACCTGGGCCGGCGGTGTCGCCGGTCGGGCGGCGGTGGATGCGGGCGGTGACGCCGGTTTGGGGGCGGCGCTTTCGGCTGCCGGACACCATGCGGCCAGTCCGCAAAATAGTAATAACACCAATACTCTTTTCATGCCGATTCTCCTTCTGTTATAATCTCCGGAGCGGTGTGAAAGTACCCCGCCCCCTATCTGTCGGGAATCTCTGAAAATCGCCTGCGGCGGAAAATTCCCATAAGAGATATATTAGGGCATGATAAGAATTTTTCAAGGGGAAAAGGTGGTTCTCCCCCTGAGATTGCCGTTTATCCGAGTTCGGCGGCCAGCTGATCGACGGTGGCGCTGAAATCGGCCAGAGCGGCGTCGATCGGCGCCGGGGTGGCCAGATTGACGCCGGCGTCCTTCATGATATCCAGCACGTCCTTGGTGTCTCCGGCCTTCAGAAATTCCAGATAAGCTGTCAGCTTGTCCGGAGCGCCGCTCAGAATATTACGCGACAGCTGAGCGGCCGCCGCCAGCCCGGTGGCGTATTTGTAGACATAAAAATCATAGTAGAAATGCGGAATGCGGGCCCATTCCATGGCGATGCGGCGGTCCGGGGCGACGGCGTCGCCGTGATATTGGGCGTTCAACGCAAAATATTCCCGGCACAGCAGATCGGCGGTCAGCGGCGTATCCGCTTCCACCAGCGCATGGAGCAGCTTTTCGAATTCGGCGAACATCGTTTGACGGTAAATGGTGCCGCGGAACTGGTCGCAATGGTGATTGAGCAGATAGAGGCGCAGATTACGGTCGGTGCACCGGTCGAGCAGGTAGTGATGCAACAGCATTTCGTTGGTGGTGGAGGCTACTTCCGCCACAAAGATGCGGTAATCGGCATAATGGTAGTCCTGGGCCTCACGGGAGTGATAGGAATGAAGGGAATGGCCCAGTTCGTGCGCCAGCGTAAACGCATCGTTCAGCGTTCCGGTAAAATTGAGCAACACATAGGGGTTGGTGTCATAGCAGCCGCCGGAATAGGCGCCGGAACGTTTGCCGCGGCATTCGAGGACGTCGATCCAGCGCCGGCTGAATGCCAGATCCAGCTTGGCGCCGTATTCTTCGCCCAGCGGCCGGAGCGCTTCCCGGACCCAGCGGCAGGCCTCTTCCCACGATACTTCCACCCGGCATTCCGGAACCAGCGGGTTGTAGAGATCGAACATGTCGATCCGGTCCAGTTGCAGGGCTTTGGCACGCAGTTTGAAATAGCGGAACAGGGCCGGGAGGTGGCGACGCACGGCGACGATCAGATTGTCGTAGACGGCGACGGGCACGTTGTCCTCGTGCAGCGAGGCGGCCAGTGCGGACGGATAATGGCGGAGTTGTGCCGTCAGGGTATGGGTTTTGATTTCACCGAACAAGGTGGTGGCCAGCGTATTGCGGTATTGAGCGTAAGTGTCGTACATGGCGTTGAAGGCCCGGTGACGCACTTCGCGCGCGGGGGATTCCATGAAATTGAGATAATTGCCGTGCGTCAGTTCCTTTTCCCGTCCCTGTTCATCGGCAATGACCGGAAATTTAAGATCGGCATTGTTGAATTGCGAGAAGATTCTGGCGGATGAGGCGAAGACATCGGAGGCCAGCCCCAGCAATCGTTCTTCCTTGTCGCTCAAGGTGTGGGGTTGGTCACGGAGAATCTCCGTCAGGGTGCGGAGATAGAACTGTAGTTCCGGTGCGGCAAGATATTCTTTCAGCCTGGCTTTCGGTAAGGCCAGCAGTTCCGGTTCGAACCACGACAGCGCGCCGCTGATTTCCGCATAGCGGGCCGAAGCACGATCCACCAGTGCCCGGTGGGCGGAGATGGACGTATCTTCGTCGGAGCGCAGATGCGCATAGGTATAGAGTTTTTCCACCAGACGATTGAGGCGATCTCCGGCGCGGAAGGCTTCGGCCAATACTGCGGGGCCTTCTCCGAGACGGCCCCGGAAGGCGACGGCGGCGGCAAGATAATCGCCGATGGCGGTAAAATCATTTTCCCAGGCCGTCTGGTCCGGATAGATTACTTCGATATCCCAGGTCATTTCGACCGGCAGTTCCGAGTGCAGCGGTAAAGTTTGCGGTGTCGTCATCATATATTCCCCGATTTTTCCGATGGTTTTCCGGCTAATGTAGGGGCTTTTGCGGCGTTTTACAACTCCGACCCGGATGATTTGACCGGAAAGATTCATTTCGTTTCCCCGTGCTGCCGGAACTTTCCGGCGGGGAGAAGCGGTTTCGGGTGGTGAAGAACATTCCGAACGGCGCAACGGCCGGAGCCATAGTTTCCCGGGCATGATTGGTTGCGGTGCGGTCGGCGTGTAAATTACCGCCGGAATTACACTTTCCATTTGGCGGCGAAAACGTTTATAATAATAACAGCAGCAACCGTACTGAACCGGACGGGAACATGACCGGCGCTGTCGGTGATCGCGGCCGGCGGGGAGGAAAATCGTCGGGGGGCGGTTCGGCCCGGGGCGACAGCGGGAAAGGGGGGAATTTCCTGTCGGGGGGCGGTTCAGTTACGGTTTGCTGCCCCGACTGAAAATTCTTCCGCGGTTCGGCCCCGATTATGAACCAATCCGTTTTCCGGACAATAAAAAAGCCCGCCGAAGCGGGCTTGAACAACAGAATAGCCTTATTTATTGGCTTTTACGGCCGGAGCCGGCATTTTCGGCATTTTCGGCGCTTCAAGATAAATATGGGCATTGTATTTCTTTTCCGCCGCATTGAGTTTTTCCATTACGATGGTTTCAATGGCGCGGGTTTTGAGCATGTTGGTGATGTACTTTTTGACCTTGGCGTCATCCAGCGACAGCTGCTGTTCCGGGAACTTGTCGTCGCAACGGATAATGTGGAAGCCGTACGGCGTTTCCACCACCTTGCTGAGTTCATCCTTTTTCAGCGCGAAAGCAGCCTTGAGGAAAACCGGATCGAAAGCATCGTTGCGGGAAATGAGCCCCAGGGAGCCGTTGTTTTTCTTGGAGGGGCAGGTGCTTTCCTTGGCCGCGGTTTCTCCGAACTTGATTTTTCCGGCATTGAGCTCGGCCAGGAGTTCTTCCGCCTTGGCCTTGGCTTCCTGCTTGGCTTGGTCGGTCTTGTCTTTCGGCGCAATCAGAATATGCGATACCTTCATTTTTTCCGGCACCATGAATTCCGCTTTGTTTTTGTCATAGAATTCTTTGATGTCGGCTTCGGAAATTTCGATGCCCGGTTCGATTTTCTTCAAGACCCAAGCTTGAATGGCGGCCTGTTTCTGGCGTTCCGGATTTTCGCTGATTTCTTTCTTGTAACTTTCGAGCGTTTTCTTCTGCGCGGCCAGCTGCTGCTCGATTATGGCTTTTTCTTCCGGGGAAACATTCTTCATCAATTCGTCCACGGCGTCATTCACCATTTTCGGGCTCGGAGTAATTCCATCCGCGGCGGCGAGTTTGAGCAGCAGGTCAAGCTTGATCATTTCATTGATGTGGGCATAGACAAACCGCGGCAGAATCTGCGGGGTGATCATGGCGGCAAAAGGCGATTTGGAAATACTGGCGTCCATCATCTTGATGACTTCGGCTTTGGTATATTTCTTGCCGTCCACTTCCGCGACAACCTCGGGCAGGAACGCCCATTTGTCGACCGCATCGGCTTTGGCATCGGCGTTGACTTCAACCTTGGCCGCTTCGGCTTTGACTGCCGGAGCCTGATCCGCGGCGAATGCGCTGCCGCTGAAATACATTGAGGTTACGGCGCCGGCGGCGAGCAGGGCTAATTGCGTTTTTTTCATGCTCATAATCCTTATTATGTTGGGTTGCATCAAAATTCGGTTGCCGATATTCATAGTTCGAATTAATATTCCCGATTTTCAATAACTATAATGCCGACTTTTATCGCTTACAAATACATTATGGTGTTTTAGACTACGTTTTTTACGCCTTTGTTCCGGTAATTATTCTTTTTTCAGGTTAAATGTTGTCCGCCGTCGACGAAAAGGATTTGTCCCGTCACGGCTTCGTTGCGGCAGAGAAACAGGCACGCTTCCGTCAGTTGACCCAGTTCAACCTGACGCCGCAGCGGCACCTGGGCCAGAACCTTCTTCATTCCGGCTCCCGGGGGCAGGTGGGACGGGGGCAGAACCGGACCCGGTGCGAGTGCATTGACCCGGATTGTCGGCGCGAATTGCCGTGCCGCCAGCAGCGTGGCTTCGGCCAGACTCTGTTTGGCCAGCAGATAACTGCCGGTGTCGTTCGGGTGGCGGACAATCTGTTGATCGAGGATATTGATGATGACCCCTTGCGTCAGTTCTTCCTGCCGGGCAAATTGCCGCATCAGTTCCAGCGGCGCCAGAAAATTGACCTGCAGTTGACGCTGCATATCCCGGTCGGATTCCTGTTGCAGCGGCGCGGTGACGAACATGGCGGCGTTGTTGATCAGCATATCTACTTTGCCGCAACGGGGCAGGAGTGCGGCGACGGCCGCGGCGTCGGCCAGGTCGGCCTGGATTATCCGATGGCGGTCGGGATTCGGGAGTCGGTCCCGCAACGTGGCGGCGGCGGCGACGGCGTGGCGGCAATGGATAATCACTCTGGCGCCGGCGGCGGCAAATGACTGCGTCAGCGCCTGTCCGATCCGGAGCGCGCCGCCGGTAATCAGCACCGTCCGATCCGCTATTTCCATAATATATTCTCCCGCACTTGAAAATATCCTGCGATCCGTATATTTTAGCTCCGGATCGAATATTTAACAAGTTTCGGTCGGGAATTTTTATGAATATGGTCGGTCGACCGCAATGGGAAACAGGATATGATCGAATTGGATTTCAGCAAAGGCAACGGCTTGATTCCGGCGATTGCGCAGGATTATCAGACCAATGAGATATTGATGATGGCTTATATCAACCGCGAAGCCTGGGAGGCCACCTTGCGGACCGGGCAAGCCACCTATTGGTCGCGTTCCCGCGGCGAACTCTGGATCAAGGGGGCCACCTCCGGAAATATTCAGCACATCCGGGAAATACTGGTGGACTGTGATCTGGATACGGTGGTGTTCAAGGTGGAACAGGATGGCGGCGCCGCCTGTCACCTGGGCTATCGGAGTTGTTTTTTCCGTCGGGTTGCGGACGATCATCTGGAAATCGTCGGCGCCAGGATATTCGATCCGAAACAAGTTTACCAGCAATAAAGCAAAGGGGCGGCGTATCGTATATGAAGCGGGCAGAGATCATCACCGGTTTGCGGCAGGAGTTTCCCGAACTTTTTGTCAGTGAAGACTACACCTGGCAGAAGCTGACTACGCTCGGCATCGGCGGCAATGCGCCGGTTCTGGTGGAACCCGGCAACGATATCGAACTGCGGCTGTTGCTCCAGTGGTGTTCCCTGCACGAGGTGCCCTGGCTGCCGTTGGGCAACGGTTCCAATCTGGTCGGTTCGGACGAGCCGTATGACGGAATCGTCATTCGGTTGCGTCGGGGTTCATTTGTCAACATCAGTTGTGGGCGGACGCATTTTACCGTCGGCGCGGGGGTGAAACTGCGGGCGTTGATTCGTTATGCCGCCGAGCACGGTTGGGGCGGTATGTCGCGTCTGGCCGGTATTCCCGGCACCATCGGCGGCGCGTTGCGCATGAATGCCGGCGCGCTCGGGTTGAGCATCAGCGACAAGACTTTGGAATTGTTCGGTTTTGACCGCGGCGGCAATCCCTGGTCGGTTTCATCCGATTGTGTCAATTGGTGCTATCATGGGTCCGATCTTCCCGATGACGTCATTATCACCGGGGCGATTCTGGCCCTGGACCGCAGTGACGAGGAGATGGAAGACTGGCTGGTCAATGAGGAACTGGCCCGGCGTTCCGGGGTGGAACCGCACTGTCGCAATGCCGGTTGTATTTTCCGCAATCCCTC
>JAQUZV010000126.1 GCA_028691155.1 Victivallales bacterium | reverse complement strand
ATGGCGCCAGAGATATGGGCAAAATGGTGGACGCCATGCGCGATATCAGCCAATCCAGCCAGCCGATTGCCAAAGTCAACAAGGTGATTGACGATATTGCTTTCCAAACCAACCTGCTGGCCCTGAATGCCGCGGTCGAGGCCGCTCGCGCCGGAGTTCACGGCAAAGGCTTTGCCGTAGTGGCCGACGAAGTGCGCAATCTGGCCGGTCGCAGCGCCAAGGCCGCCAAGGAAACGGCGGAGATGATCGATTCTTCCAGTAAAAAAGTGGAAAACGGTTTGGCAACCGCCGATGCCGCGGCGGTTGCGTTCAAGCAGATTGTGGCCAGTATTATCAAGGTCAACGAGCTGGTCGGGGATATTGCGGTGGCCTCCAATGAGCAGGCCCAGGGCATTTCCCAGGTCAATCAGGGCTTGGGCCAGATCGACCAGGTGACGCAACAAAATACCGCCCACGCGGAAGAAACAGCGGCGGCGGCGGAAGAACTTTCCGGCCAGGCCACCAATCTGCGGGCGCTGGTTTCCCTCTTCCGGTTACAGCAGGGCAATGCTCCGGCGGCCGCTCCGGCAACCGTGAAACCCGGTTCGCCGCGGAAATTGTCGGCGCCGGAATCCGGTCCGGGAACGGTTTCGGCTGGTCGCGGCGCGAATAATGACAACTGGGGCAAGGGTAGGAACGGAAAGCGTCTCATCGGTTTGGATAACGACGAAAACTTTGGCCGTTTTTAAACCAGACGCTGATTTTTGCGGCGGTCGTGCGGAGGGCTTTCGGCGACCGCTTTTTTCTTGTCGGCAGTGGCGCGATGATAAGCGGGAAGCGGCAGCGGAATTTTTGAGAAAATAATTCGGGTTGGTGAAACGGTTTCATTTTGTTCCGGCGGCGAGGCGCCGGGACCAAACTGTGGTCTCCACGGCGAGTTGACGGCAACAAAGCCGACGCTCAAAAGGAAATTGCAGCGCGGGAGAACGGTGTTTTTTGGCAACAAGATTGTTTTTGAAAAACATGGAAAAAACGGGCGTAAATTTCCCCCTCTGTTTTCATCCTTTTCCTTTATAATCGGTTGCTTATCACCCGCTCGGCAAAGTCCCGGTTATAAGCCGCAATAATCGGCGGCCGGTTGCGCTGCCCCGTTTCCGGTGGCCGGTCTTTATAGAACTTTTGGGGCGGGTTGAGGTTTGGGATGCATGGTAATTACCGGCAGTCCGGCGACGTTCTTTTTCAACCGTTCCGGAAACGGATAAGTGACTTTTCTTCCGTCCTCCAATGCCGTGGCGGCAAAACGATTGTAAGCGATTTCGTCCAGGGAAAAACTGGTGCCGCTGTCGAGAGCTTTCTTGATATCGCGATATCTGATTTTCCGGAAATCATAGCGTTCCGTCGCGCGATTACTGCGAAACCGGCTGATAATACATGCTTTCAGGGTATCGACATCCCCGGTGACCAATAATGCCCGGCCATGGGAAAAAAAACGATTTTTCCCGCAGTTGGCCGCAAAACCGATAATTTTATGTTCAGACAACGCCTGTCTCCCAGTTTCTTTATTCCGGTGTATAAACTAATAGCTGATGCTGTTTTTGCAAATAAATCCCGCTTCTTCCCAAACAAATTCTTTAAGATTCGCGGTTGAGTGATATATTGTGCCATATACGGGAAAATCGAGAGAAATACAAATTAGGGTAAAAAGCATGAAATTAGAGTTGTCCCGCCGACTGGCAGCGATCATGTTGGTCGTCATGGCTTTGACCACAATGGTCTCGTGCGCCAAATTTCAGCATCGGGAACAGGCGATGCAGTTGCGCGTCGGTATGACCAAGAACGAGGTGCTGAACATTATGGGCGAACCGATCCGGGGAAAACAATACTGTACTCCCAATATCTGGTTTTATTATATCGAAACCAGATGGGCCTGGGACTTCCAGTCGACCCGTGACGAATGTCTGCCAATTGTGTTCCAGGATGGCAAGATCATCGGCTGGGGACAGGAATACTATAAACGCAACGTACTCTTCCCGCTCAATCAGTAGACCACGGCAGTCTCTTGTTGTTCCGGTCCGGGATATTAACGCCGGTTTTTATGAGGCATCTTCGGTCAGCGATGCCAACCGGCGGTCGCAGTCGATGGCGATGATTTCATCCAGCAGGGAATCGAGGTCGCCTTCCAGCAGCGACGGCAGATTGTACAGGGTTACGTTGTAGCGATGGTCGGTAACCCGGTTTTGGGGGAAATTGTAGGTCCGAATCCGTTCGCTGCGGTCGCCGGTACCGACCTGGGCCCGTTTGGTGGCCGCATGTTTGGCGTTTTCTTCCTGCTGCAGATGTTCCAGCAACCGGGCCCGGAGAATGCGCATGGCAATTTCCTTGTTGCGGTGCTGTGACTTTTCCTGCTGGCTGGCAACGCTGACCCCGGTCGGGATATGAGTGACGCGCACCGCCGAGTCGGTGGTGTTGACGCATTGGCCGCCGGGTCCGGAAGAACGGAAAACATCAATGCGCAGTTCGTCCGGTTTCAATTCCAGTTCGACTTCTTCCGCTTCCGGCATCACCGCTACGGTGACGGTCGAGGTATGGACGCGCCCCTGGGCTTCGGTTACCGGTACGCGCTGGACCCGATGAACGCCGGATTCGTATTTCATGCGCGAAAAAACGCCGTCGCCGGAAAGCGAAAAAACCGCTTCCTTGATGCCCCCCAAGTCACTGTTGGAGAAATCAAGCGTTTCACATTTCCAGCCCCTGGTTTCGGCATAGCGGGTATAGAGGCGGTAGAGTTCGGCGGCGAACAGCGCGGATTCGTCGCCGCCGGCCGCCGGCCGGATTTCGATAATGATATTGCGGGTATCGTTTGGATCTGGCGGCAGCAGGGCCAGGCGGACATTTTTTTCGAGTTGAGCCGCTTCCTGTTCCAATCGGGCAATCTCTTCTGCGGCCATGGTCTTGAGTTCTTCATCTTCTTCGGCGTTGAACATCTCGCGATTATCGGCCATTTCCTGTAGGGTGGTTTCCCAATGGGAAAAATCATCGAACAGGGTTCCGAGTTTCCGGTGTTCCAGAGAGATGCGCTTCAATTCGCGGTGATCGGTATAAATTGCCGGGTCGGCCAACTTGGTTTCCAGTTCGCCGAAGCGCAATTCATTCTTTCGATATATGGGGCGATATCGCCGGGATTCATGATGACTCCATTCCGTTAAAACAAAAAAGACGTCTGAAACAGCGGTTAAGCCCCGCTTCCCAGACGTCTTTGCAGCAGCAGTTACTTATTGCGTTTCAAGTTACCGTAGCGCTGCTGGAAACGTTCGACACGGCCTGCCGTATCGACAAATTTCTGTTTGCCGGTGAAAAACGGATGGCATTTGGCGCAAATACCTACTTTGGTTTCCTTGACCGTGGACTTGATGTCCCACACTGCCCCGCAGGCGCAAATGACCTTGGCGTCGCCGTACTTTGGATGAAGATCTTGTTTCATTTTCTGCTTATTCCGTTTATTTATTGCAATCTGTTGCTATATTAAAATCTGAACAACGACTTCTGGATGGTTCCAGATATCGCAACCTTAGTAAAATCAAAGATTATAACTTTAGCATTGAAATTGCTTTAGTCAAGCGATCGACAACAAACGATATGAAGTTTTTTGTCGAAAGTGAAAATCAGGAGAATGCCGGCATGAATGAAACCCGACCGTTATGGGCGCCATGGCGCATTGATTTTATTCGCGGCGCCAAGGAATCACGTTGTTTTCTGTGCGGCAAGAAGGATGATTTCTCTTCGCCGGACGAAGAGATGATGGTTTATCGCGGTGATACGGCATTCGTTATTCTCAACCGTTTTCCCTATAATTCCGGTCATCTGCTGGTCGCGCCTTACCGCCATATCGGCGATATTGCCGCTCTGGACGAAGCGGAACAAGGCGAGCTGATGCGCCTGACCATTCGCGCCAAACAGACGCTGGAGCGTCTGATGCAGCCGCAGGGATACAACATCGGGTTCAATCTGGGGCAATCGGCCGGCGCGGGGGTGGCCGACCATATTCATCTGCATATTGTGCCGCGCTGGAACGGCGATACGAATTTCATGCCGGTGATCGGCGGGACCAGGGTCGTGCCCGAGGCGTTGATACAGACGGTGCAAATGATCCGCGACCACTGGCGTTGATGGCGGCCTTTTCTGCGTTTATACCCTGATCCGGCAATTTCCTGCGGCATCTTCCCGCCTGTTTTCGCTCGGATGGACTTCCAAGAAAGAAATTCCGGCGGTTGCGGCAATTATTATTTGCATTTGCGCAAAGGGCAATATATAATAATAAGGTACAATTACTGAAAGCGGAGAGGGAATCATGAAAAAACTGCTCTTTTTGATCGTCATTATTGCCTTGGCGGGTTGGGTCGTTTGGTCTCACCTGGAACATAAGGCCAGCCTGGAAACCCGTCGTAAGGTGGAACAGGAGGTCATGGGCAAAGAGAAGGCAACGAAAAGCAATAACGTGGCCGCCGGTAAAACGGAAGAACGCCTTGTGCTGCTGCAAAAACAGTATCGGGATACGGCTGCGGCATGGGAACCGTTGCAGCAACAGATCAAGTCTTGCCGTGAGGCCGTCAAAGTCGGCCCGGAGGCACAGCATGTCGATACGACCATTCAACAGCAGGCCATGGAATTGAAACGTCGGATTATGGCGCTGACGGTCCAGATTGATCAGGCGGAGAAAAAGACGGCGGCGGAAAAAAAGAACCTTGGGCAGATTGAAACTTCGATGTCGTGGGGCGGCAGCAAGGATGAAAAATATTCGGGGTGGTATTATAGCGGTCATCCGGAATCTGTCTATCCGATGTCCGCGTTGGCGAGTCGGAATCGAAAACACAGTATTCATTATGTCCACAAAAAGACCGGTTCCAAGGAGACCCGGGGCGTGGCCGCCAAGGAAGCCGCCAAGCGTTGCCGGATGGAGTATGACCAGTTTGTCGGTCAGCGTTTGACGCTGATCAAGCAATATAACGGTTTGAAGCGGCGTCTGGATCAGGCCATGGCGATTAAAATTGCCGGGGTGCGGAAACAGGCGGAGCCGATTTTGCAGCGGCGTCAGGAATTACGGCAGGAGATTGTCCTGGTGGCCAAGTCCGTCGGCAATACCGCCGCCGTGGCCGCCGTGGCTCATGACCGGGAGTCGGAGCAGTAGGCATCGGGAAGGGGGACAAGGTTGTGGCCCGGGGACGATAGGGAGGCGAACAAAATCGGTTTCACTCCTTTTCTCCCGGCCGCGACTTGTCATTTTCCGGCGTCTTCGGCGAAACGGTGCGGCTGCTGTCGGGATCGGTTACGCTTCGATTTTGCCGTCGCGCAGTTCAATAACCCGATCGGCTAAAGTGGCGATATTACGGTCATGCGTCACCATGATGATGGTGACCGGCCGGGCGGAGGCATGCAATTGCTGGAAGATCGAGAGAATCTCCCCGCCGGTTTGGGAGTCGAGATTGCCGGTCGGTTCGTCGGCCAGCAGCAGGGCGGGGGAATTGATCAGAGCGCGGGCAATGGCGGCGCGCTGTTGTTCTCCGCCGGACAGTTCGCCGGCTCGATGCTTCAACCGATGACTCAACCCGACTTTGACCAGTAATTCTTTGGCCCGTTGCTGCAGTTCTTTCCGGTTTTGCCCCTGAAACATCCCCGGCAGCTGGACATTTTCCCAAATGGTCAGTTCGGGCAGCATATGATAAGCCTGGAAAATAAAACCGATACGATCGCGGCGGAAAACTTCCTGACTGCCCCGATCCATGTGGGAGTAAGGCCGATTTTCAAAACTGATTTCCCCGGCATCGGGATGTTCCAGCGTCCCGAGCAGATTGAGCAGCGTGGTCTTGCCGCTGCCGGAGGTTCCCAGCAGGGCGATCCAGGAACCGCGCCGGACTTCGAAATCCACGCCCTTTAAAACCGGAATGGTGACTTTTTCCACCTGGTAATGTTTTTCCAGATGTTCGACTTTGATCATAATTTCGGATGGTTCTGCTTCGCTCATAGTTCTCTCTTTATTCATAGCGCAAGGCTTCCGCCGGGGTCAAACGTGCGGCCCGCCAGGCGGGAATTACCGCTCCCAGAGTACACAGGATAATCGAAATCAGGCCGATCAGCAGCAGGTCATGCCAGGTGATATGAGCCGGCAACTGATTGAAAAAATAAAATTCCGGGGGAAACAACGGGCGTTTGGCCACTTGCGACATGAAATCGAGAATGTTGTTGCGGAAGTAGATGACCGTAATTCCCAGCGCGGTGCCGAGCACGGTGCCGATCAGACCGACGAAAAATCCCTGAAGAATGAAAACGCTCATGATGGTGCCGGACGAGGCGCCCAGAGACCGCAGCAACCCAATTTCCCGGGTCTTCTGCACTACTACCGTAATCAGGGTGTTGGTGATCGAAAAAGCCGCCACCAGAACGATGAAGATCAGCAGGAAAAACATCATATTCTTTTCCATCTGCAATACGCCCAATAAATTGCGGTTGATTTCCTGCCATGATTTAATGTCCATCCCCCGTAATTCCCGGGACAGTTTTTTTACTATGCCGTCGAGATCAAACGGATTGGGAGTCCAGACGTAGACCGCGCTGGCACTGCCCCAGGGCATTTCAAACAGATCGTTGGCGTCATCGCGATTGACGAAAATGATGTTGCTGTCGAAATCATATTTGCCGAAGGAAAAGATGCCGCTGACGATAAATTCATCGGGCAGATATACTTCGTTGG
>JAQUZV010000125.1 GCA_028691155.1 Victivallales bacterium | reverse complement strand
CGCGCAACACCCGGGCCTGCAGTGCCAACCCTTTTTTGAGAGCGTCCAGAGCGTTATTGGCCTTGTGCTCCTCCCAAAAGCCGATCATGGCGTTGAACAGCAGCATGAACATGATAATATAAAAATCGTTGAAGTCGGAAGCAATCAGAGACAACAGCGCGGCAACTTCGATCATCCAGGGGATCGGCCCCCAGAAGAAGTGGAATATTTCTTTCAGCACACCCCGCTTTTTTTCTTCCAGCGCATTGGGACCGCACAGCGCCAGACGATTCTTCGCCTCGACGCCGGTCAACCCTCCCGCACTGCTGTCCAAGGCGGAAAACAGTTGCCCGACAGGCATATCTTTGGCAGCTTCGACATCTACCGTATACCGCGTTGCGGAGCCGGCGGCGTCTTTCATAATTCCCTCCCATGATTTCAATTGAGTTTATTGCACCATACCGACAATTCAGATTCCGTCGATAAAGAAATGTCCGGTTCCATCTGAAAAAAAAACGGATTATAAATATATATATTGCCGGTCTCCGGCCAGAAATCAATCCGTCACCCGTAAGATATTTTATTTTTCGCCTAAATATATCGCTTTTGAAAAGCCATCTTACCATATTATAACAGAAGGCCACATAATTGCGGGGAAGCAACAGCAACCGGCGGGAAAAACGGCGTTGGCCGGGGAATGATGTTATTTTTCCGTAACGACAACTTGACGTTAACGATCCGACATGCTAGATTTCGGGGTCGCATCGCCTTATTCTCAAGGGCAACGGCACACGGAACATAATCGGGAAGATATTGTGATAAAATCAGTGATGTTTAAAGAGTTTCTGCGTAATCCCCGGATAACCGGAGCGATATTACCCAGCTCGCGCCATCTCTCCAACGCCATGACGGCAGGTATCGGCATCAAAACGGCACGACGGATCGTCGAACTCGGTCCGGGCACCGGAGCCATTACCCGCCACATCATCAGGAAGATCACTCCCGAAACCAAATTTCTGGCCGTGGAGCTCAATCCCCAGATTTGCGAAGAGTTCAGCAAACGTTTCAACGACATAAAAATCATTAACGACAGCGCCGCCAATCTGCGTTCCATCCTGGCGAACGAAGGCCTGCATGAGGCCGATATCATTATTTCCGGTCTACCGTGGGCCTCTTTCGGCGCCGAACTGCAGAACTGCCTGCTGACGGAAATCATCCATTCGCTGGCACCGCGCGGCGTCTTCACCACTTTTGCCTATATTCAGGGGTTGGCGTTGCCGACCGCCCATATTTTCCGCCGCAATCTGGACCGCCGTTTCACCACCGTGCACCGGACCCCGATTATCTGGCGCAACATCCCTCCGGCCGTCGTCTACCGTTGTCACAAGTAATATCGATACTTGCAAATTCTCCCCGCCTTGTCTATAATATCCGTAGCGGGCGACAGCCAAAGGACATCCGGAACCGGGCGGACCGGGCGGGGACATGCCGGAAACGGCCGCAATAAATTACCAGCCGCCTCCGCCGCCATATGCGCTGCCCGCAGGAGGAGTGAAGAGTATTCACCATGAGAGCAATACCCAAAAATCGCCGTTTGATGGAACTGCAGCGAAAAATGCATTTCTTCACCCAGCGCGGTACCAGCAAATTCCACTTCATCCACCTGACCTTCCTGATCCTGCTGGTCAAATGGGGCATCCGGCTGCTGGGACTGTGGCGGCGGGGACAACACAACGCCGCCGCACTGCGGTTGACTTCCTATGCCGTCACCCTGCCCGATCTGCCGGCGCCGTTCGAGGGTTTTCGGCTCCTGTTTGCCAGTGACATTCATATTGAAAGCATTCCCGAACTGGCGGAAAAAATCGCCGACCTGGCCCGCCGTACCGATTACGATCTGTGTCTGTTGGGCGGCGACTACCGTTTTTACGATCACGGCAGCCCGGTAACCGCCGCCGGTTTGCTGGCCCGACTGCTCCCCGTTCTTCGCGCCAAAAGCCGGGTCATCGGCATTCTGGGCAATCACGACGAATATGAATTGGGTTTGGAACTGGAAGCAGCCGGGGTGGAAATGCTCATCAACGATCACCGGGTCATCGAGCGGAACGGCGCCCGGCTTTACATCTGCGGCATCGACGACAGCAATTACTATGCCGCGCACGACCTGAACCAGGCCCGGGAAAACATTCCCGAACCCGCCTGCAAAATTCTGCTCTCCCACTCTCCCGATCTGTACCGGGAAGCGGCGGCAGCCGGATTTTCCCTTTATCTCTGCGGTCATACCCACGGCGGCCAGCTCTGTCTTCCGTACGGCATTCCGGTCCTCACCCAAACCAGTGCGTCGCATCGTCTGGTCCGCGGCTTATGGCAATACCATCACCTGCTGGGATGTACCTGTACCGGAGCCGGCTGCAGTGCGCTGCCGTTGCGGTTCAACTGTCCCCCCGAAATAATTCTGCTGACCCTCCATGCCGGCCCCCAACCGGCCACCCCATAACAAAGGTCCCCATCGCGCCTGACATTGCTATCTCCATGGTTACCACCATGATAACGCATCGCCATTTCTCACCGGCATGCCATTGACGCCACCGGCTCCCACCGGCGGACAGACCGTACCGCCATTACCAAAATAATTACGTTTTTTTCCCGCCGCAGGGGTTGACTAAAAGGGCAAATATGGTAAAATAGGTGTATATAGGGACGATTAGGGGATTATAGGTGCAAACTTGGAATCGGCATCATGTTCGACGGCGAAAATTATTATTTTGGAGAATTCACCCATACGCTGGACAGTCAGCGGCGCATCGCCATTCCCAGTGAATGGCGCAGCAAGCAGGAGGAATCCCGTTTCATCATGTTGCCGGGCCGGGATGCCCTGATGCTGATCCCGTTCGCATCGTTTCGGGAATTTCTGAAGAAGGCTCAAAAGGTGTCTTTCGCCAATCGCAAAGCACAGCTGGCCTTGGCGCAGATCGGCGCCAGAGTACAGGAGTGCACCTGCGACAAGCAGGGCCGGATTAAAGTTTCCCAGAAACTGCTCGATCCCTACGGCATCTCGGAGCAGGCGATTCTGGTCGGAGCCTTCACCTCCATCCAGATGTGGAATCCGGAACACTGGAACCGACATCAGGACGGCGCGGAAGGCGGTCTGGACGAACTGCAACGGATCGGAGAAAGCCCGGACGGCTTTATGAACATGTTTCAGGAAACCATGGAAAAATTGCAAGAGTGACGCTATTTCAGACGGATAATACGGCGGACGGATTCCGCGGCGGTCGCGACCGTTTCGGCCATTGCCCGGTGCTTTACCGGGAAGTGGTCAAATATATCGCGACCCCGGAACGACCACTCCGGCTGATTGACGGCACCCTCAGGTGCGGCGGACACAGTTCTTTGATATTGCGTAGTAACCGGCAGGCGGAGTTACTGGGGATTGACCGGGACGGCGATGCGCTGGAGCGCGCGGCGGATGTATTGTCATTTGCCGCGGAGCGTATCCGTCTGGTCCGCGGCAACTACGGCGACCTGAAGGATCTTGCGGCCGAAGTCGGGTGGGACACGGCCGATGCGATTCTTCTGGATATCGGCGTATCGTCGCCGCAACTGGATGATTTCAGCCGGGGTTTTTCCTTTCGGGAAGACGCCCCGCTGGACATGCGGATGGATCGTCGCTCCCCGGTAACTGCCAGTCGGATTCTCAATCATAGTTCACTGGAGGAACTGGCGCGGATATTCCGCGAATACGGGGAGATCAGGAAATATGAGAAATTGGCCCGGGCCGTGGTGGAACGACGGGAACAGCAGCCCTGGAGCAGTACGAAAGAGCTGGCTGAACTTTGCGCCCGGATTCTGGGACGCAGCCGCAAGGGTGCGCCGCCGGCGCCGACGCTCTGCTTTCAGGCTTTGCGCATCGCCGTGAATGACGAACTCGGCGAACTGTCCCGGGGACTGGAAGCGGCGGTGGAACTGCTGAGTCCGGGTGGAATTCTGGCGGTGATCAGTTTCCATTCACTGGAAGACCGGATCGTCAAGAACAAATTCCGCACGGAAGCGACGTCATGCATTTGCCCGCCGGGATGCCCGGTATGCATCTGCCATCATCGGGCCCGATTGCAGTTGGTAACGAAGAAGCCGCTGACGGCAGCGGCAGATGAAGTAGCGGAAAATCCGCGGTCGGCATGCGCCAAGCTCCGTATCGCGGTAAAAATATGAAGCGGTCGATCGAGCATCGACAGATAATGGAGTTTATGAAAAAATGAATTTGCAGGCCAGGGAAGTCAAAACCCAAAAGAAGACCCGGCGTTCTTCCGGCCGACAAGGCAACGGTTCCGGGTTGCCGATAATTTTCCACCTTCTGGCCATGGGGGCCGTACTGTTTTTCATCGTCAACTACCGGATTTCGCTTCGGGACGATATCGGCAGTCTGAGCCGTAATGCCGAGAATCTGAAACGGAAAATCCATCGTTACGACCGCGAATTGGAACACCTGAAACTGAAAAAAGAGAATCTTTGCCGCTGGAATTATATTCGGAAAAAAATTGCGGCCTACAAACTGCCGCTGACCTATCCGGAACCCGGCCAGGTCAAAGTGGTAGTCATCGACCGCAGCAGCAAGTCGCCGGCGGAACTGTTCCGGCAAACGGGAAAAATGATGGTATCGCAAAGGTAAGGTACTGGAGCAGACGTGATTCGTAACAATACTATTGCCACCAGAATCAAGCTCTTCGCCGTTTTCGCTCTGTTCCTGTTCGCACTGGTGTTCATGCGGCTGTATCATGTTCAAATCACCCGGCATGACGAATTGTTCGCCCGGGCCAAGAAGCAATACACGGCCGTAGTCAAAACCCAGGGCAAACGCGGAGAGATTTATGACTACAGCGGCAATCTGCTGGTGGGGAATGTGCCCTGTTCCACCATAATTGCCGATCCGTCCGTGTGCGGCGACAGCGCCGATTGTGAAAAGATCGTCCGGCTGCTGGCCGCCCCGCTCGGACTGTCCCCATCCGAATTGTATCACGACCTGATGAAAAAAACCCGCCGGCGGAAAATGCCCGACGGTTCCGTCCGGGACCTTCCCCGCCGTTACGCCCTGCTGGCCAAAGAAGTCCCCCTGCCGCAATCAGAACGGCTGCAGGAGGCATTGCATCAGGCCAAAATCAAAGGCATCTATTTTCAGGAAAACTCCAAACGCTATTACCCCAAAAACGAACTGCTGGCCAACATTCTCGGCTTTACCAATATCGACCGCGACAAAATCATTGCCGTCCTCGGCATCGAAAAATCATTCAACACCGTCATTTCCCCGACCAAAACCAAAGATGTTTACGAACGCGCCCTCGACGGCGCCCCGCTGACCCTCCCCGACGATCCCAAGGGCACGGACGGCATCAATATCTACCTGACGGTCCGTGAACCGATTCAGGCGATCATGGAAGAGGAACTGGATAAATTCATGCAACAATGGCATCCGCGCGCCGCCTACGCCATCATGGCCGAACCGACCACGGGCAATATCATGGCTATCGCCCAACGCCCGACCTTCAACCCGAACGAACGCACCACCATGAATCCCAGCGCCTGGCGCTGCCGGATTACCGAAGACGTGTTCGAACCCGGCTCGGCCATGAAGCCGATCGCCATCTCCGGCGCCATCGACGCCGGGGTCGTCACCCCCAACACCATATTCGACTGCGAAGGCGGCCACTGGTCCTACGGCGGCAAAATTCTGCGCGACTCCCATCCGCTGGAAAAACTTACCGTCGCCGGCATCATTCAGAAATCCAGCAATATCGGCACCGCCAAAATCGCCCTGAAGATGGGCGAACCGCTGCTCTATCGAACCTTGCGTACTTTCGGCTTCGGACAACACACCGGCATTCCGATGAAACCGGAAATCCGAGGCCAGTTCCGCCCCCTCAAGCGCTGGGATACTCTTTCCATCACCCGCTTTCCCATCGGCCAGGGCATTTCATGTTCGCCGGTACAGCTGGTTCGCGCCTACTGTGCGCTCGCCAACGGCGGCAAACTGGTGGACATCCGCTTGGTCGACCGCATCGAACACCCGGAAACCGGAATGACCATGAAATACCCGGTCAAAAAACCGCTTTTCGTCTTCAAACATCCCGAGACACAACGCAAGATTATTGCCATGATGAAGATGGTAACCCGCAAAGGCGGAACCGCCACCAAGGCCGCCATCACCGGCTATGAAGTGGCCGGAAAAACCGGAACGTCGCAAAAATTCCTCAACGGCGCTTATTCCCATACCAAATTCTTCGCCACTTTCATCGGCTTCGTTCCCGCCGACAATCCGCGCTTTGGCCTGCTGGTAACCGCCGACGAACCCCAAAATGCCCATTACGGCGGGACCGTCTGCGGCCCGTTGTTCCGCAGCATCGGAGAACGAACGCTGAAATATCTCAATATTCCGCCGGATGAAGAAGTTCCGGAACCGGAAATCGCTTCCCGCCGCCGGGCGGATCGTAGTAGTAGTAGTACCGTCACGCCGCCCCCATCCGCCGCGGCCCCGGCAAGATCATCCCGGGAACCGCCCCGGACCTCCCGGTCCGCCGCCAGAAGTCGTTGGGACGGAGTTTACAATCCCAATCGGCATTGATCCGGCAACTACGGCCGACATGGCTTCCAGGTTTGCCCTTTTTCCCTGCCCTCCCGGGCAGAAGAAATGCCCCGGCATCAACGCCGTCGCCCCGGTGCAACGGGATATCACCTCTTCCACCACCGACCGCACCACGATCCGGTCAGTTGCCGGCGGAACCGATCGGAGGATGCGTCACCGGCGGTGAATCGTCCG
>JAQUZV010000124.1 GCA_028691155.1 Victivallales bacterium | reverse complement strand
CCGCTTTCATCTTTGGTGTGAAAAATGGTGTCGCGGATAATTCCGGTGGCATCGATCAGACAACTGGCGCTGTTGTTGCCGCAGCGGACCATCGGCAATCGGGTCTCCACGGTGCGGAAAATACTGTTGGCCAGATGTTGTTCCGGTTCGGAACTGACGGGATACCAGGCGTCATTGGTGATTACCGCCAGCAGGTTGGCCCCCAGTTGGGCCTCCTTCCGGGCAATATAGGGAAAGACATCCTCGAAACAGATGCTGACTCCGGCACGAACGCCGGGATATACCGGCAACGGCTCGAAACGCACACCCGGCGTCAGATCCCGTCCCATGTCGATCATGCTGATCACCTTGCGAGGCAGATAGCGGCGTAACGGAATGTATTCACCGAACGGCACCGTGTGGATTTTATCGAATTTATCCACCAGCCGGCCATGGCGATCGAACAACAGCGCACTGTTGGTAATGCCCGGTTGACGTTTGGTCCCCTCCGGCAACGATTCGAAATCGATGGAACCGATCAGATACGGAATGGAGGTTTCCGCCATCAACTGATGGAATTTGGCGGCAAAACTCTTACACGGCGGAGAATCCCCGCGCAACGGATAGGGGGTGGCGGTTTCCGGCCAGATGATCAGGTCGGGCGAATGTTGGGCCGCTTCCAGACTGAGGTGGATATATTTGTCCACCGCTTCCCTTGCCTGGTCGGCGTTGGCCTGGCGGCGCTGGGAAATATCCCCCTGAATGACCGCGGCGGAGAAAGTAACGGTGTCGCCTTCGAAAGTGGCGTTCTGCGTGACCATAAAATAACCGAAAACAACCACCGCGCCGGTCAGCAGCAATACCGTCGCCAGAGCCCCGAACTGACGTCCCGGATGCGAAGAGGTGAAAATTGCCGTCCTGGTAAAAGCGGCGGCCAACGCAAAATTGACCAGCGCAAGAATAAAGCTTACGCCGTAAACACCGGTATATTCGCAAATCTGGATCAATGGAATATTCTGCCATTGCGTGGTGGCCAGCAGATTCCAGGGCAATCCGGTGGCAATCCAGCTTCTTATCCACTCCAGAACCACCCACCAGGCCGCCAGCGCCGCCACAAACAGCAGCTCGATCGACCACGGCCAGGCATTGAAATGGTATTCGACCCGAAAGCCCTTCAACTGAATGCCGGCCGGAATCAGCAGATGACGACGCAACCCCGGCACCACGACGGCCCAGGCGGCAGGAAACAATCCCAGCACCAGCCCCATGGCCCAGGGAATGAACGTTTCGATTTCCCGCAACCAGAAAAACGAGGCGGTCGACCAGGCATAACCCCACACCAGTCCGAACAGAGCCGCCCGCCACGGCGGCGCCCGGCGTACCAGCAGATAGAGCGGGATCAGTCCCACCCATGCCAGCCAACTCCATCCCACCGGCGGATAAGCCAAACTCATCAGCAGTCCGCCCAATACCGCCAGCAGCAGATCAAGCAACATCCTCCTCCGGCCGTATTGAAACGCCAGGTTGCTTTCTCGCAAGGCCTGCCGCTGCAGTTGGTTTTTGCGCAGGATAATGGTTGTCGCTTCCTGAAAGTCTTCTGTCATTCCCCTAGTTTTCCCCAAATGTTATTATAACAAAATCTCACGGATTGATATTGTATCTTATCTCGATCCAGTGTAATTTACTTGCAAAAATCAGTTTTGAAAATCCGAAACGCCTGTTTTTTAGCATAAAGTACGGAAAAATGAATGAAAAAAATTGTCTTCGATGTGATTTCCTGATAATCGGCAGTGGAGTTGCGGGGTTGAATACCGCGTTGCACCTGGCGGATTACGGTTCGGTGGTCGTCATTTCCAAACGTCGGCCGGATGAATGCAATACGCGTCATGCCCAGGGCGGCATTGCCTGTGTGGTCGACAAGAAGGATTCTTTTGACGAACATGTTCAGGATACGCTGGAAGCCGGCGCCGGCCTCTGCGATGAAAAGGCGGTTCGGGCCATTGTCGAAGGCGGCCCCGATGCGGTCAAAGACCTGATCGATCGCGGCGCCCACTTCACCACCCGCGGGGAATTGGGGGACGATCATCACGGCGATGAGTATCATCTCGGCAAGGAAGGCGGGCACCATCGCCGCCGGATTCTGCACGCGGGGGATATTACCGGCGCGGAAATCGAACGCATTCTCCTGGCGTCATGTCAGCAGCATCCCGGAATAACTATTCTCGACTTCCATATGGCCATCGATCTGATTACCGTCGGACGCCTCGGCTGGATCGGAGAAAATCGTTGCATGGGCGCATATGCGCTGGATGCGCGGACCCATGAGGTCATGACGATAACCGCCTGTGCCACGGTGGTCGCCACCGGCGGCTGCGGCAAGGTCTACCTTTATACCAGCAACGCGGAAACCTCCTGCGGCGCCGGAGTGGCGATGTGCTATCGGGCGAATGTGCCGATTGCCAATATGGAGTTTTTCCAGTTTCATCCCACCATTCTCTTTCACCCGGAAATCCATTCCTTTCTCATCAGCGAAGCGGTTCGCGGCGAGGGGGCCGTATTGAAACGGAAAGGCCCCGGCGGTCAATTGGTGGAATTCATGGACAAATATCATGAGATGAAGAGCCTGGCCCCGCGCGACGTGGTGGCCCGGGCCATCGACAACGAAATGAAGCGTACCGGCGAGGATTGCGTTTATCTGGATATCCGCAACCAGTCCGAGGAAGCGCTCCGCAAGCGGTTTCCGAATATTTTCCAACACTGCCTGGACGCGGGCATCAACATGGCCCACGATCTGATTCCGGTGGTGCCGGCGGCGCACTATTCCTGCGGCGGGGTGCTGACCGATATCAACGGTTATACCGGCATCAAGGGGCTTTACGCCATCGGCGAAGTGGCTTATACCGGATTGCACGGCGCCAATCGGCTGGCCAGCAACAGTTTGCTCGAGGCGCTGGTGGTATCGCGGTTCGCCGCCCGGGATATTCTGGCCCACCGGAAGGAGTTGGAGGACAATTTTCCCTCCGGAAGAGTGCCGGTATGGAGCTGCGGCAATGCCACCGATTCGGATGAAATGGTGGTTATCCCGCACAACTGGGATGAAATCCGGCGTTTCATGTGGGACTTTGTCGGCATTGTCCGCACCAACAAGCGCCTGGAGCGCGCCAAGAGCCGGATCAAAAACATTCGGCAGGAAATTGAAAAATATTACTGGGATTTCTATGTTACTCCGGATCTGGTGGAGTTGCGTAACATTGCCCTGGTGGCGGAGATTATCATCGATTCCGCCCTCAGCCGGAAAGAGAGCCGCGGACTGCATTACAATGCGGACTATCCCCATTCCGATCCGGATCTGGCCAATGTCAACACCATCATCCAGAAGCCTTATTCACGTTAACTCGACACGACGCGCTGTAGAAGTATGAAAAAAACAATTGAGCACAAACTTGACGTTGCCGCCCATATTATCGATATTTGCCGCCAACTGCAGACGGCCGGTTATGAAACCTATGTGGTCGGCGGTGCCGTACGGGATTTTCTGATCGACCGGATTCCCAAGGATTATGATATCTCGACCGCCGCCACGCCGGAAGATATCCGGCGGGTGTTTGGCCGCCGGCATGCCCGGATTATCGGTCGCCGATTCCGTCTGGTGCATCTGCATTGCGCCGGCGAAATCATTGAAATCAGCACTTTCCGCCGCAAGCCGAGCCGCGAGGACCAGGATGTAAAAATCCGTAATAAACTCGGCGATGTGCCCGATAATATGATTTTCAACGACAACGAATTCGGATCGGCCCGCGAGGATGCCGAACGCCGCGACTTCACCATCAATGCGGTGTTTTACGATCCGGTCGCTCGGATGCTGGTCGATTATACCGGAATGGGACTGGATGACATTGCCGACCGGGTGGTTCGGGCGATCGGAAACCCGGAACAGCGTTTTCAGGAGGACCCGGTTCGGGTGCTCCGGGCGTTGAAATTCGCCGGACAGTGCGATATGACGCTGGCGGCGGAAACCGAAGCGGCTCTGGTCAAAAGCGTGCCCCTGATCCAGTTGGCGGCGCCGTCGCGATTGACTCTGGAACTGGAGAAAATTCTGAAAAATGCTTCCAGCCATAAGATTTTTCGTATTTTTCACCATTACGGCTTTCTGACCCATTTTTTGCCGCGCCTGAACGCATCATGGCACGAGCCGGAGGGGATGTTGGCCATGCAACTGCTGGAAATACGGAACCGGCGGCTGGCCGAAGGATGTTATCGCGACAGTATTTCCGTGGCCATGTCCATGTTGGTATTGCCCTATCTGGAACAGCGCTACGGCAAGGCGGTTGACGACGAGTCATGGTTCGATGCGCGGAGCCGGGAAGAGTTTTCCGATGATATTTTTGCGGTGATGCGGGAATTTTTCGCCCCCCATACCCCGATCAAGGCGCTGTGTTTTTCGGCGGAACGGACTTTACGGTTGTTGCCGGAACTGTTCCGGGCCGACAAGTTGCACCGGGCGCTCCAGCATCCGGGTTATCCGCACGCCCGTGAGATGGTCGCGGCGCTCAATGAACTCCGGTGGCATTATCGGGATCTGGAAGAGCGTTTCCCGGTACCGTCACCCCAGACTGTGGCGTCCGGACGACATGCGGCGAAATCGGGACGCCGCCGCCGCCGTCCCCGTTATCAGAACAAGGCGCCTAAAACCACCGCGACCACGGGAACCCCGGGCCAATAACGGAAGTTCCGGTCGGAACGCAATCGGCCGGGATGCCGCGGCAGATAACGATAAAACTGAAAAACGAGATAATGAAATAAGATAATAAGGCAAGGACAGGAGAAGATGAACTTTAAAGTAGCTACCTGGGCGGAGTGCGTTCATTGCGGCCGCCGCTATGATTTGGATGAAATGCGTTACAATTGCGAATGCGGCGGTATTCTCGACATCAGACGCGATCTGGATGCCATCGACGGCGCGGCACTCAAACGGACCTGGGAAGAGCGCTGGGGCCTGAAACGTGGGGCGCTTGCCTCCGGGGTCTGGCGCTACAAAGAACTGATTCTCGATCTGCCGGACGACCGGATCATTACCCGTCAGGAGGGCAATACCCGGATGTATGAGGCCGGGTTGGCCGGCAAATACGCCGGATTGAAAAACTTTTTGCTCAAGCATGAGGGAGAAAATCCCACCGGCAGCTTCAAGGATCGCGGGATGACCTGCGGCACCACTGCCGCCATGATGTATCATGCTTCATCCGTGGCCTGCGCCAGTACCGGCAACACCAGTGCCAGCATGGCATCCTATGCGGCGATTGCCGGGCTGAAATCGGTCATCTTCATTCCCGAAGGCAAGATCGCTTACGGCAAGTTGGCCCAGGCCTTGGCGTTCGGCGGTAAAACGCTGCAGATCGAAGGCAACTTCGATGATGCCATGGCGCTGGTTCAGGACGTTTGCCGCGAGCTCAATATCTATCTGCTCAACTCGATCAACCCGTTCCGCATCGAAGGACAAAAAGCCATCGGGTTTGAAGTTCTGCAGCAACTGGATTGGCAGGTGCCGGACTGGTTTGTTATCCCCGGCGGCAATCTGGGCAACAACAGCGCTCTGAGCAAGGGGATGCAGGAACTTTATCAGTTGGGCATTATCGACAAGATTCCGCGCATTGCCGTTATTCAGGCGGCCGGTGCCGATCCACTCTATAAAATGTGGAAGAATCATACGCCGTTTGCTCCGGTCAAGGACCCCGAAACCATTGCCACGGCGATTAAGATCGGCAATCCCGTTTCCTGGGAAAAATCCCTGCGCGGACTGGAATGGTGCCACGGCGTGGTGGAAGAGGTTACGGAGCAGGAAATCATGGATGCCAAAGCGATGGTCGACGCGGCGGGTATCGGCGCCGAACCGGCCTCCTGCTGTTCGGTGGCCGGAGCGAAAAAGCTGGTCGACGCCGGAGTGATCGATCCCGAGGCAAGCGTCGTCGGTATTTTGACCGGCAACGTGCTGAAGGATCCGGATGCGGTGATCGGCTATCACAAGGATGAACTCCAGCACATGGGCATTCGAGGCACTTATGCCAATCGGCCGATACTAATCAAGCCGACGGTGGCGGCGGTACGCCGGGCGTTGGGGTGCTGAAATCCGGTTGCCGGAGGCCGGGCGACCGGCCGGAACGGACGGCATGTATAAAGAATATGACAGTGACATATTGAAGCAGATCCGGGAGCGGGTCGAGAAGCTGCATCAGGCTTTTTGGGTTCCGCTGGAGCCGGACGCCGATCTGGCCCGGATTGTTTTCGGCTCCCGGCTGGAAATACCGGGCGGCAACGGCTGGATGCTGGAGCTCGACGGCGTCCCGGTCGGCTATGCCGCCGGAGCCATGGGGACGGAGCACGATTCGGTTTATGCCTACCAGCTGATCGCTTTCCCGGGCGCGGAAGTGGATTATGAAATCATTGCCTATCGCTATAATCGCGATCAGTTTTTCCTGTTTCGCAACGCCCGCCCGATCGGCTATCTGAAGGGGGCGTTTGCGGCTTCTCCGGCCGAGATTACGGAGTGGAATTTCATGTTGAACGAACGTTGCTTCGGCACGGTCGCCGTCAATGCCGCGATGTTGCGGGATGAACGCCTGGCCCTGTGTTTTGCCGACGCCCGGGAGCCGATTTTTTTCCGTCTCGCGCCGCCGCCGTGCTATACGGATTTTCGGGGTGCGCTGAAATATTGGCTGGAGCGCATGACGCTGCTGCCGCGTTCGCCGGGGCATGATACGGTCATCTCCGATTATCCGGCGCAGGCTTCGGCGGTGGAAAGGGAAGTGATTTTTGCCGCGTTTGTCTTTT
>JAQUZV010000123.1 GCA_028691155.1 Victivallales bacterium | reverse complement strand
GTCGCATCCGGCGATGATCCTGCTGCGCTGCAGATACCACTGCATCTTTTCGATGTTGACCTTTTCCTTTTCCTTCTGGATTTCCAGTAATTTGATGTCGCCCAGTTTGGTGTTGTCGGTGAAGGCGGTATTGCGGATCAGGTCGGCCTTGGCGGAAATTTCATCGTAGGATTTTTGCGCATCGGCCAGTTTGAAACGTAGCTCATCGGTATCATAAGTCATCAGGACGTTGCCTTTCTCGACCTTGTTGCCGTTGGTCTGGTTCAGGCCCTTGATGTCCCCGTCATAGGGGGCATAGCAGATTTGCTTGTCCTGAGGCACGATTTCGAAGTCGGCCGCCACGTTCTGGTTGACGCGGCCGAAAATCAGCGCCAACAGGAAAAACAACGCCAGCGACTGGAACACTCGGGCCGGTGTTACCTTGCCTTTGCTGCGGAACCAGCCGCCGAACCATTTCTTGCGGGCGTTGACCGTACTCCAGATCGCCTCGTTGTAGTTTTCCGACAACAAGGCCAGAATAGCATCCGATGCCGCCGGCATCGGCGTAAAGAATTCCACCACCCAGATAAACAGTTGTTCTTCCGCCGGCTCGGTTTCCGGTTCGCGCAACGGCAGCAGCAACAGAGTGTGGCCGTCGGCGGCCAGATAGCGGAATGCCGCCAACGTGTCTTCGTCCGCCTGACCCTCCGTCAGAAGTTCTTCGGTGACCACCGTCTTTTCCTTCAGGGCGCCGAAAAACGCCACCAGCCGGAGCAGTTGGGCGGAATATTCCGAGTTTGTGCTTGGCTCCGACTGCCCGATCAGACTGATCAGACGCGGTTTGCCGCTTCGCATATCCAGCAGTGCCGAACGGTCGTAACGCACGATCAGTCGGCTGTTGTTGACGATGTGGCCGCCGACGGCAATTACGCCCTTGCGACGGAAAGCCTCATGCCCGAGCCGCATAATGGCGGACATGGCATTGAGTTTACCCTTGAGATTCTTTACTTCGTTACTGCTGTCAGCCATTTCAATCTTATCCCATTCGGCGCGTTATTTGTCAAGCAGAGCCCCGGCCATCCCGGCGGTAAGTTTGCGGTCGCGGTTGTCGATCAATATTTTGACTTCAAACGTCCGGCTGCGCGGGTCGATCTGTCCGGAAATTTCATAGACCTGACCGATATGGGTGGTACCGGTTTCATCCACTTTAATGCTCATTTCCATATTTTTCCCGACCAACTGACGCCGGGCCGACGGCAGATACATGACGGCGAGAAGTTGTTCGTCGTCGATAATTTCCATCAGCGGCTGCCCGGCGCGGACATATTCGAAATCCTGCACCTTTTTCTTGGCCAGGCGCCCGTTGAACGGCGCAATGAGTCTGCAGGCTTCGAGATGTTGCTTGGCAATTTCCATGTTGGAGGCGGCGATCTGAAGCTGGGCTTCGGCCGACTCTTTCTGCAGCTTCCCTTCTTCCAGCTCGTTATGTCCCAGAACTCCCTTGCGGAACAGGTCGTCATTGCGTTCCGCCTTGGAAGTGGCAAAACGCAATACCGACTTCTTTTCCTCCCACGCCGACTGAGCCCGCAGGAATTCCTGCATATAGTTGTCCTCTTCCAACGTGACGATCAGCGAATCCTTTTTGAACTCTTCCCCTTCGCGAATCTGATACTGTTTGACAAACGAATCAACCCGGGCGGAGATCACCGCGTGCCGAAACGGAAACAACACTACTTTCACCTGAGACAACGGGTCGGCATGCACCAGTGTGGCCACGGTCAACAATCCCATTGCCATCCAGAACCTGCCGCTGAAAATTCTTCCGAAAAAATTCATCTTCCACCCCTTCATTGAAATATGGTTCAGCCCGACTCGTATGTCGGCTCACAATCCCCATCCCGGTTGCGGCCCTCAGGACAATGGCCTGCCGCCGCATTAAAAAAGTTTTCTAATATAATGCAACTTGGTGACAAACAAATAGCAAATTGCGGTTTTTTTACAATTTGCCGGGAAAGTGGTAAAGAAATCGGGTTGTCCCTTGCTTATTGGTCGCCGTTGTGATATAGTCCGACTGTATTATGTCAATATGATTGGCGAAAGCAAAGAATGAACATTTCCGAGCGTACGAGAAACAGTAAATACCGCCTGCTGGTAATTGATGACGATCCGATGATCCTCGATCTGATCTCCGAGATCATGAAACCGAAGGGGTATCGGCTTGATCTGTGCAGCAGCAGCGGGCAGGCGTTGGAAATGCTGATCGACTACAAATACAATTTGATGTTGATCGATTCCAAACTCCCCGGCATTACCGGTCCTCAACTGTTGAAATACTGCAAAGAACACCATCCGGCCACCGAAGTGGTTCTTATTACCGGCAATCCGGAAGTGGAAGAGGCGGTATCCAGTCTGAAAACCGGGGCTTTCGATTATGTTGCCAAGCCTTTTTCCGTCCGGAAGCTGCTGGAAACCGTGGAAGCGGCGCTGGCCAAAAATGAAAAGACCATGGCCGAGTTGCTGGGCGACGGCGTCCGGGGGCTCGATGTGGCGCATATTGCCGAAAGTTTCCCCGATTACCGCATCGTCCGGACGTTGGGCATCGGTTCTACCGGCGTGGTGATCGAACTGGAACGGGATGGTTGTCATTATGCCCTGAAAGTGTTGCGGCCCAGTTCGACCTGGGGGACGGATCAGGAGGCGGTGAAACGTTTTCTCCGCGAGGAAAAATTTTTGTCCCGCATTCATCATCCCAACGTGATTCGAATCATCCAGTCGGGTTCCGCCGCCGTCGGCGGCTATCCCTATATCATGATGGAATATGTCAAGGGCCAGGTCCTGACCTATTATATCAAAGAAAAGAAGATGACGCTGGAACAGAAGATCTATATTATTTCCCAACTGGCGTCGGCATTGTCCGCCGTGCATAAACTGGGAATACTCCATCGCGACATCAAGCCGGGCAACGTGCTGGTGGAGGACAATTTTTGCGTCAAACTGTTCGACTTCGGCATTTCCGCTTTGCGGGACGCCGGCATTACCCATGTCGGTGAAAACGAAGAAGTCATCGGTTCTCCGGCGTATATGGCTCCGGAAGCGTTTACCCATGATTTTCCCATTGACAACCGGACCGATATCTTTTCATTGGGTGTCTTGTCCTACGAGTTGATTACCGGCATCAAGCCGTTTCAGGGACAGAATGTCGATGCGATCATCGATGCGGTCTGCAACAATCGTCCGGTGGAACCGTCCAAGCTGGTGCCGGAGCTGCCTGAAGGCGTGCAAAACCTGCTGGAGGGGATGTTGCGGAAAAATCCGCAGGATCGTTTTGCCAGCGCTTCGGAGATTACGGCCCGGCTCAATGCTCTTGGCCGCAAAAACGGCGATGGCACCATCTGGACTCATTTGCGCAGCGTCATCCGCAGCGGTAAAGTCTGGTCCTAATTGCGGCCTGCCGGTTGTATAATGCGGTTTTTGTGCTTAAGTATAAGCATTTAAGTAATAAGAGAAAGTTTGTACAGGAAGAAATGCAACAGGAACGGATATTGATTGTCGACGACAGCGCGTTCATGCGTACGGTTATTCGCACCCGGTTGCAGAAAGCTGGGTATCAGACCCTGGAAGCTCCCGACGGCGCCAGCGCCTTGGAGCTGGTCCGCCATGAAAAAGATATTGCTCTGATCACCATGGATGTCGAAATGCCTCATCTCGACGGGTTTTCCACCTGCCGCCGGTTGCGTAACGACGAGACGTTGCCGGCCTATCTGAAAACTTTGCCGGTGGTGTTCATTACCTCTTACGATTCGGTGGAAGACCGCTTCCGGGGATTTGAAATCGGCGCCACCGATTTTGTCGGCAAGGAAAATCTGGAAACGGAACTGGTTTCTTCCGTCGACCGCATTCTTCACCCCGGCGCGGAAATGATCGGTCTGGAGGCTCTGGTGGTCGACGACAGCTTTTTTGCCCGTAAGATTGTGGCGCGGATTCTTTCCAGTTGCGGGATGGTGGTCACCGAAGCGGAAAACGGCCAGGCGGCGCTGGAGATTATTTCCCGGGCGCCGGATCGGTTTGATCTTTTGATTGTCGACCTGAACATGCCGGTGATGAACGGCATGGAGCTCACCATGCGGCTGCGGCTGGAACTGGGACTGCACCAGTTGCCGATTCTGATGCTGTCGGTCACCGAGGACAAGGTGACCCAGATTGAAATGTTCAAAGCCGGCATTTCCGATTACCTGACCAAACCGTTTATCAAGGAAGAACTTATCGGCCGGTTGCGGGCTCATATCGAAGTGGCGCTGTTCAACAAAAAACTGCGCGAATATCTTCAGGAGCTGAAGCAGAACAAGGAAACCATCGAGACCATCAGCAACGAACGCGCCGAACTGCTTCATGTCCTGTGCCATGACCTGGCCAACCCGATCGGAGCGGTAATTTCCGCCCTCGATGCGGTCGGGCGGCATCCGGAACGATTTGTCCTGTTCAAGGATGATTTGCGTAAAAGTGCGGAGCAGGGGCTGGCGGTAATCCGCATGGTGCGCGAACTGCGTGCCATTGAAGACAACAAGCGCGAGTTCGAATTGCGTGCCGTCAATCTCAAAGATGCCATGGAGGAATCACTGCGTATCCTGCATCGCCGTTTTGAAGACAAAAATATTGTCCCGATTGTCAACATCCCGGACGATCTCATGGTCCGGGCGGAGAAAATTTCTTTGGTCAATTGTGTCTGCAGCAATCTGTTGACCAATGCCGTCAAATTTTCCTATCCCGACAACCGGATCGACATCAACGCGGTGCGGGAAGGCTCGCAGGTCAAAATGGTGGTCCGCGATTACGGCGCCGGAATTCCGGAATCTCTGATGCCGCATCTGTTCAGCCTGAACAAAGCCACCAGCCGGCCCGGCACCTGCGGGGAAACCGGAACCGGATTCGGCATGATGCTGGTGCGCAAATTCATGGGACGCTACGACGGCCGGATCGGGGTTGAAACCAGAGACGAAAAGGCTTATCCCGACGACCACGGCACGACCGTCAACCTCTATTTCCGGCTGGCCACCCCATAAATTGCCGTCGCCGCAGAAGTCGGGTTATGTCCGGCGGATGGCGGTGCGGCAGTGGCGATTCATCCTGAGATGCGGTTTCATCGAATGGCATTGATGGGGTTTCAATCCGGGAAAACCGGCGTTCACGTCATTTCCATGATTGAAAAATATCTTCCGACCACGTATGGTACCCCCCGAATTTTTCCCGAATAAACCCCGGCGGGACAATAGTATCCCAAAATTGGTCCATAATCTTTTTCCCGCCGGTTCGGCACGGAACAAACATGGAGGGACATAAGATAATGCCGGAAAAAGAAGAACACAAACGTGAACATTGGGGCAGCGGCATCGGGTTCATTCTGGCCGCTACGGGATCGGCCATCGGGTTGGGTAATATCTGGAAGTTTCCCTATATTGCCGGAGAAAACGGCGGCGGCGCCTTTGTGCTGGTCTATCTGGTCTGCATCTGCATCGTCGGTATTCCGGTCATGTTGTGTGAAATGGCTCTCGGGCGTCACACGCAACGGAATCCGATCGGGGCGTTTCGGGCGATTTCGCCGAAAAGATCGTTGCTGGCTCATCTGATCGGTTTGGGGATGGTTCTTACCGGGATTGGTTTGTTGTGCTTCCATAACTACGGGATCGGAACATTGATGCTGATTCTCGGGGCGGCGGTGTTTCGCTTTTCCTGGACGGTGGTGGGGTTTGCCGGGGTGTTTACCGGGTTCATTATTTTATCGTATTACAGTGTGGTTGCCGGTTGGATTATCGGTTATTTTTTCAAGGCGCTCAATGGAACCCTCAATTTTCCCGACGTTGCGGCCGCAGGGACGGAGTTCGACCGAAGTACCGGCAGCATCGGCTGGGGCATCGGATTTCATCTCATGTTTATGGCCTCCTGCGCGTTGGTGGTCTGGAGCGGGGTGCGGTCGGGGATTGAACGCTGGTCGAAAATTCTGATGCCGGTGCTGTTCCTGTTGCTTTATGCCATTATTTTGCGCAGCATGACGCTGCCGGGGGCCATAAAAGGCATTTCTTTCCTGCTCAGTCCCGATTTTAGCAAACTCTCCGCTCACGGGGTGCTGTTGGCTCTGGGCCATGCCTTCTTCACTTTGAGTTTGGGCATGGGGGCCATGACCACCTACGGCAGTTATGTGCCCAAACGGGAAAATCTCTTTGTTTCCTGTCTGATGATCGTGGGGCTCGACACCCTGGCCGCGTTGCTGGCCGGACTGGCCATTTTTCCGGCGGTTTTTGCCTTGAACATGGCGCCGAACGAAGGGCCCGGCCTGATTTTCAAAATTCTGCCGGTGGTGATGAATCAGATTCCGCTGGGCGGATTGTGGATGGCCATGTTCTTCCTGTTGATTTTTATTGCCGCGCTGACTTCCGGGATCAGCTTGCTGGAAGTGGTGGTGGCGGCAATGATCGACGAACTGAAGATGCCGCGTCATCTGGCGGTGGTTCTCAGTTCCACCGTTATCGCCGTGCTGGGGTGTTTGTGTGCGGTAAGTGTGGACAACTGGGATATGCTGCCGCATCTGCATGCCGTGCTGGTCAAGACGTTCGGGGTGGCGCAGGGCAGCTTCTTTGCTTTTATGGACAATATTTCCAGCAACTGGCTGCTGCCGCTGGGCGGGCTGATGACTTCATTGTTTGTCGGTTGGATTTGGGGCACCCGGGCGGCGGTCGATGAAATTCGGCATGGCGCCCACAACTTTGCCGACGTTCATCTCTTGACGCTGTTGTCCGGATTGCGGCAGGACCCCAATCACAACAACCCGGAGTATCATGTCTTCACCCTGGCGGCAACCTGGGGGATCTTCATCCGTTTCATCAGCCCGGTGGCCATTGCCATTGCCTTCAT
>JAQUZV010000122.1 GCA_028691155.1 Victivallales bacterium | reverse complement strand
GAAGATCAAGATCGGCGACGTTCGGGCCCGCGTACCGCGGCAGAGCGCCAAGAACAAGGACATCGCCGGGGGGCTGCCCCGGGTGGCCGAATTGTTTGAAGCCCGGACTCCGAAGGAGATTGCGGAAATCGCTCGTATCGACGGGATTGTCGAAATGGGTAAGATGTCCCGCGGTCGCCGTCAACTGCTCATTCGCGATCCGGAATCCGGACAGGTGGAAGAGCACAACAACATTCCGGCCAACAAGCACCTGATCGTCGGCAAAGGCGATTTCGTCCGCAAAGGCCAGAAGCTGACCGAAGGGGCGATTGTCCCCCAGGCGCTGCTGGAAGTCTGCGGTCCGCAGGAGCTGCAACGTTATCTGGTCAATGAAATTCAGTTGGTTTACCGCGCCCAAGGGGTGGAAATCAATGACAAGCACATTGAAATCATTATCCGCCAGATGATGCAGAAGGTCCGGATTACGGAACAGGGAACTACCAAATATCTGGTTGGCGAACAGATTGACCGTTTCGATTTCCAGAAGGAAAACGAAATCGTAACGGCTCAGGGCGGCCAGCCGGCCCAGGCGGAACCGGTTCTGCTGGGGATTACCAAGGCTTCGCTGGAAACGGAAAGTTTTATTTCCGCAGCGTCCTTCCAGGATACCACCCGGATCCTGACCGATGCGGCGACATTGGGTAAAGTCGACAAGTTGCGTGGTTTCAAGGAAAACGTTATTACCGGTCATTTGATTCCGGCCGGTACCGGGACGGAATTGTATCAGTCCGTGGTGCTGAAGAAACTGGTCGAAGAAGAGGAAGACGAAGATGATGAATTCGTTGAAATCGCCGACGAAGAAGTTTCCGAAGACATCCGGAACGAGTTCCGGGACGTAATTTTCGAAGCCCCGGATGAGACGACGGAAGAATAAATTACGAGAAAATCGTAAATAATATTTGCAATTATACCAGGGGAGTATATTTTATGCTCCCTTTGTATATCATTATTTTTTTGGGTGCAAGGACGGATTTACGGTTTTTGATGACTATTTATGGTTTGATATAGTAATAAAAAAGGTAGCTGGAATTATGCCAACGATCAATCAGTTAGTGCGTTTCGGACGCCAGGAAAAAGTAAAAAAGAGCAAATCGCGTGCGCTGGACAGTTGTCCGCAGCGCCGTGGGGTCTGTATTCAGGTAACCACCCGGACGCCGAAGAAGCCGAACTCCGCGTTGCGTAAAATCGCCCGCGTTCGTCTGACCAACGGCCAGGAAATTACCGCCTATATCGGTGGCGAAGGCCATAACCTGCAGGAACACTCGGTGGTGTTGGTTCGCGGCGGTCGTGTCCGTGACTTGCCTGGGGTGCGTTATCACGTCGTGCGCGGCGCGCTGGACTGCCTGGGCGTCAATAACCGGATGCAGGCCCGTTCACAATACGGCGCCAAACGCCCGAAGAAATAATACATTTATGAAGAACTTGGATCAAATGAAGCGGCTGTTGTCACCTGCTTGTTGCAGGGCGGGCAACGGCTTTGTTTGTTGCCACGGTAAATTTCAAGGATAACAAGATGAGAAGACGTAAAGCTGTTAAGAGAGGGCTCACGCCGGATGTCAAGTATAATAGTGAGCTGGTGGCGCGCTTGATCAATACTATTCTCGAGTGCGGGAAGAAGTCGGTGGCGCAGGGCATTGTTTACGGTGCTTTCGACCTGATCAAGGAAAAGAAGACCGGCATCGATCCGCTGGAAGTATTCCTGCAGGCGCTGGAAAATGTCAAGCCCAAGTTGGAAGTCAAAAGCCGTCGTGTCGGCGGGGCTACCTATCAGGTGCCGATCGAAGTCAGTAATGACCGTCAGGTGGCACTGGCCATGCGCTGGATCAAGAGCTATTCCCGGGGCCGCAAAGGCAAGTCCATGGTGGAATCGCTGGCGGCGGAATTGATGGATGCTTATGATAATACCGGTGCCTCGGTCAAGAAAAAAGAAGATACGCTGAAAATGGCGCAGGCGAATAAAGCCTTTGCTCATTATCGGTGGTAGGCCCTGGTGGTATTATTATGGCAAACGAAGATAAAAAATACTCTGAATCCTCCGGGCGGCAGGTGCCGTTGGCCAATGTCCGCAATATCGGGATTATGGCGCATATCGATGCCGGCAAGACGACCTTGTCGGAACGTATTCTTTTTTATACCGGCAAGAATTATAAAATCGGGGAAGTCCATGAAGGCGCGGCCACTATGGACTGGATGGTGCAGGAACAGGAACGCGGCATTACGATTACTTCTGCGGCCACGACCTGTTTTTGGGAAGGCCATCGCCTCAACCTGATCGATACTCCGGGACATGTGGACTTTACCGCGGAAGTGGAACGTTCGTTGCGTGTTCTCGACGGTTCCGTCGGTGTTTTCTGTGCGGTGGGCAAGGTTCAGCCGCAGTCCGAAACCGTGTGGCGGCAGGCCCAGAAATACAAGGTGCCGGTTATCGCCTGTGTCAACAAGATGGACCGGACCGGGGCCGATTACTATGCGGTGGTGAAGGACATCCGGCACAAGCTCGGCGCCAATGCGGTGGCGATGCAGGTGCCGATCGGCGCCGAAGCCGAATTCAAAGGCGTGGTCGATATTCTGACCCACCGGGCCTATTACTATGACGGCGATGAAAACGGCGCCGTGGTTCGCGAAGAGGAGGTGCCGGCGGAATATCGGGACAAGGCCAAAGAAGAGCTGCACACGCTGGTGGAATGCCTGGCGGAAGTCAATGACGAAATTATGGAACTCTTCCTGGCCGATGAAATGCCGTCAACGGAACAGATCAAAAAGGCGTTGCGCGAATCGGTGCTGGCCGGGACCATCGTTCCCGTGTTCTGCTGCTCTGCGTTCAAGAACAAAGGGGTTCAGAAAGTACTGGACGCCATTGTCGATTATCTGCCCTCGCCGGTGGATAAGTGGGATATCAACGGCAGCAATCCGTTCTCGGGCGAAGCCGAATCCCGTCATTGCGGCGACACCGAACCTTTTGCCGCACTGGCGTTCAAGATTATGAATGACCCGTATGTGGGCAAGCTGACGTTCTTCCGGATTTATTCCGGTACGGCGGAAAAGGGGATGACGGTTTACAATCCGCGGACGACCAAACGCGAACGTTTGGGCCGGTTGCTGCAGATGCATGCCAACCAGCGCGAAGAACGCGATCAGATTTTCAGCGGTGATATCGCGGCGGCCGTCGGGTTGAAAAACGTGACGACCGGGGATACCATCTGTGATGAAAATTCGCCGATCGTGTTGGAATCGATGTCGTTCCCGGAACCGGTGATTTCCATCGCCGTCGAGCCGAAAACCACGGCCGACCGTGACAAACTGACCAAGGCGTTGATCGCCCTGGCGGAAGAAGATCCGACTTTCCGCGTTCACAGCAATGTCGAAACCGGACAGACAATTATTTCCGGTATGGGTGAGCTGCACCTGGAAATCATTGTTGACCGTTTGACGCGGGAATTCAAGGTCGGAGCCAATACCGGTGCGCCGGAGGTGTCCTACCGCGAAACGATTCTCAAGCCCGGCAACGCCGATACCAAGTTTGCGCGTCAGAGCGGCGGTCGCGGTCAGTACGGTCATGTCATTCTCGACATTACTCCGTGCGAACGCGGGCATGGTCTGACCATCGAAAACAAAGTGGTCGGCGGCAATATTCCGAAAGAATATATCAAACCGATCGAACAGGGGATTACCGAAGCGGCGCAGACCGGGGTGTTGTGCGGTTCGCCGGTTATCGATCTGCATGTCAATATTCTCGACGGGTCTTACCATCCGGTCGACTCTTCGGAAATGGCGTTCAAAATCGCCGGTTCGATGGCATTCAAGGAAGCCTGTCACAAGGCCGGGTTGTGCGTGCTGGAACCGATTATGAAGTTGGAAATCACGACGCCGGATGAAAACATGGGCGACATTATCGGTGACATCACCAGTCGTCGCGGCAGTGTGGTGGAAGTGGAAAGCGATGCGTCGACCAACTTCACCAAGATCAATGCCATTGCGCCGTTGTCCGAACTGTTCGGTTATTCTACGGCTCTGCGTTCCGTATCCAGAGGTCGGGCTTCATATTCAATGGAACCGTCGCACTTCGACAATGTTCCCAAAGCAATTCAAGAAAAAATCGTGGAGAAGAGCAAATCATGAGCGCTACCCAGAAAATAAGAATTCGCCTGCAGGCCTATGAGCATCGGATTCTGGATCAGTCTGTAGCTGAGATCCTGAACACGGCGCGCCGTACCGGCTCGCTGGTTGCCGGTCCGATTCCGTTGCCCACCCGCATTGAAAGAATTACGGTCAACCGTTCCCCGCACGTCAATAAGAAGTCGATGGAACAGTTTGAAGTCCGGACGCACAAGCGTCTGATGGATATCATCGATCCGACCGCCAAAACGGTTGATGAGCTCAAGAAGCTCAACCTGCCGGCCGGGGTCGATATCTCCATCAAGATCGGCGCCTAAACGTCCACAGCAGAGGACTTGATACCAATGCCCCGGAAACCGACCGGGGTACGTATCGGAAAGGAGAGATAATGAAAGGATTAATCGGTAAGAAATTAGGGATGACTCAGGTATACAGCGAACAAGGTATCCTGACTCCGGTTACGGTCATCGAAGCCGGCCCCTGTGTGGTTGTTGATGTCAAAACGGCGGAGAAAGACGGCTATTCCGCTTTGCAGCTCGGTTATGGCCGGCGCAAAGCCAAGAACGTCAGTAAGCCGGTCATGGGACATTTCAAACGCAGCGGCCTGGAAAACAACCCACCTGCAATTGTCCGGGAATTTCGGCTCGCCGAAGATCCGCAGGCCGAGCTCGGCAGCGAGATCAAGGCGGAAGTCTTTGACGGCACCGAATATCTCGATATCACCGGCATCACCAAAGGCCGCGGCTTTCAGGGCGTCGTAAAGCGTTGGAACTTCCGTGGCGGCCGTTACAGTCACGGTGGCGGCTGGAAACGCAAGCCCGGTTCGATCGGGTGCCGTGAATGGCCCGCCCACGTTATCAAGGGCAAGAAGCTGCCGGGGCAAATGGGCAATGTTCAGCGCACCATTCAGAATCTGAAGCTCGTTCAGTTGCGCGCGGAAGAAAATCTGTTGTTCGTCAAAGGGGCGATCCCCGGTCCGACCGGCGGTATTATTATGATCAAGAGCGCCCGGAAAAAAGGCAACTGAGCATTAACAGGTTGAACAATTTACAGGTAGGTGATTAAGATGCCGAAAAAATTAAACATACTGGATGGCAATGGCGCCGCAGCAGGCGAATATGCCATTGAAGACCATTGCCTGGAGTTCGAGAAAGGGGCTCAGGCGGTTCATGACGTTGTGGTCGCGTATCTGGCGGCGCAGCGTGCCGGTACCGCCTGCACCAAGACCCGGGCCGAACGTCGCGGCGGCGGCGCCAAGCCCTGGCGTCAGAAAGGTCTGGGCCGGGCGCGCAGCGGCAGCAACCGTAATCCGGTCTGGCGCAAGGGCGGGATTATCTTTGGTCCCAAACCGCGCAGCTATGACAAGCACGTCAACAAGAAAGTCCGCGCTCTGGCGCTGAAACGGGCCTTTACCGATCGTCTCTGCGATGATGCGGTGATGGTTTTGTCCGCGTTCGAACCGGCGGAAGCCAAAACCAAGCTGGCGCAGCAGATCTTCGACAACCTGAAGGTTGAAAAGACGGCGTTGCTGGTGGTCAGGGATTATGACATGGACATGGATCTGGCGACCCGGAACCTGGCCAATGTATTGGTTATCAAGGCCGACAGCGTTAACGTCTATATGCTGCTCTACTTCGATAAGGTCATTTTCACCAAGGACGCGCTGGATGCCTTTGTCCAGCGGTTGGCGTAAGGAGACGGTCTGATGAGAACTGCCTACGATATCATCAAGAGTGTGATGGTTACGGAAAAGGCCGCGCAGCTCGCCACGGACGGCAAATATGTCTTCCAGGTGGCGACGGATGCGGAGAAGATTGAAATTGGCCGTGCGGTCGAAACGCTTTTCGCCGACGTGAAGGTGAAAGCGGTCAATGTCATGAATTATATGGGCAAACAGAAGCGTTCCGGACGGACGACCAAAATGGGCCGTCGGCCCGACTGGAAAAAGGCCGTGGTAACGCTTTCCGAAGGCACCATCGACGTATTTTAAACATTTAAATCTGGGTTAAATAAATATGGGTATCAAAAGTTACAGACCGACGACCGAATCCCGGCGTAATATGACGGTCTCTGATTTTGTGGAAATCACGAAATCTGCGCCCGAAAAAAGCCTGGTGGTCGGCAAACGTTCCACCGGCGGCCGCAATAACAACGGCCGGATTACGACCCGTTTTCGTGGCGGCGGCAACAAGCGCCTTTATCGTGTCGTGGACTTCAAACGCAGTAAGGAAGACATTCCGGCCACGGTCAAGGCGATCGAATACGATCCGAACCGGACCGCCAACATTGCGTTGATCGTTTATGCCGATGGCGTGAAGTCTTACATCCTGGCCCCGATCGGTCTGAAGGTCGGTGATCAGGTCATGAGCGGCGCCAAGGCGGAGATCAAGCCCGGCAATGCACTGAAAATCAAGGATATTCCCGTTGGCGTGAATATTCACAATATCGAACTGACACCCGGTTGCGGCGCCAAGATGGTGCGTTCGGCCGGTTTGACGGCCACGTTGCGCGCCAAAGATGGCACTTACGCCCAGGTCAAGTTGCCCAGCGGCGAAGTCCGGATGGTGCACTGTGAATGCCGTGCGACAATCGGGCAGGTCGGCAACACCGACCATATGAACGTCAAGTTGGGCAAGGCCGGCAAGAAGCGTTATCAGGGCAAGCGCCCGCACAACCGCGGCGTGGTCATGAACCCGGTTGACCATCCGATGGGTGGGGGCGAAGGTCGCAGCAGC
>JAQUZV010000121.1 GCA_028691155.1 Victivallales bacterium | reverse complement strand
CTCCTCATATGCCGTCATAATTGCCGCCGCCTCCCGGTTGCGTTCGTTCCGCACCGCTTCGGTGTCGGCGATTTTTTCCGTCAGGAGGCGCGCCCGCTCCAAGGTTTTAAGCGCCACAGCCAGACTTTCCGGCCGCAAGTCGTCGGGCAAGCCATACTGCGTCAACCATTGTCGCCACCGGGTTACGGCCGCATCGCGCGCCTTCGTACGCCGGGCCACTTCATCACGATAAGGACTCTCCGTAACCGCCGCCGGCGGCGACAACCGGCCGGACCATAAATTCATGATCAGCGCCGCTCCGCCCATCACCAGCAACACCAGGCCGAACCCGGTCAGATAGGGCGATTGCCACAAACCCACGCCGCTCCCCGCCAGCCCCAACATCAATACCACAAGAATCAATCCCCGATTGAGGCTCAGATTGCCACGCGCCTGCGCCGACGCGGCGCCCCGACGCGATTCCAGATCGGCCTCCAGCCGCAACTCGGCATTCCGGAGTTGTTCCTGCGCGGCATGAAGTTCTTCCACCACCGCCTCCCCCCCGGCCCGGGCCGCCAGCGGCAAGGAAAAAGTACGGATGCGTTCCGGAGTGAAACCGGTACCGAGCGACGCCGCTTCGGCTTGCAGTTCCCGGCGCAATCCGGTCAGATCGGCGGTCAGACGTTCCACTTCGTTCCGGGCCGGCTGCCAGCCGCCGCTTTGCTTCTGCAACGCAATAATGGCACCGCGACGCTCCTGCCAGACCGGATCGATCCGAAGCGCCGTCAGTTCGGCCCGCAGTCGTTCCCGCTCGACCCGGCAACGTTCCTCCCGTTCCGCCAACATCGTCCCCCGCTGCTTCCGCTGTTCCCAGTCCGTAAGAGCATCCGCCGGAATATCCGGAACCGCGGCCAGTTCCTCCAGACGGCGGCCGACGGCGGCCAATTCCACCCCGTCGTTGAACCAGTCGCGGCGACGGCGGGAACGCAGCCACTGTCGGTTGCACTCTTCCACTGCAACGGCCATCTGCCGGCTTTCCTCCATCAATTGCGCCAGCCGGGCGGAGGTTTCCCGATAACGCGGCAAATTCTCCCGCAGCACCGTCAATTCACGCTTCAACTCCTTTGCCTCGCGATCGAGTAGCTGCAACTCCCGGTTGCGGCCGTTTTCCAGATAAACCGCATCGGCGGGAACGGAAAAATGTCGCTTCAGTTCCGACAACGAAAGGCGGCCCAGCTCCAAACCGGCACCGTAAATGCGATTGCGAATCTCTTCGTCATCCAGAGAATTCAGTCGGGTCAGTTCGTCCAGGGTAAAACCGTACACATTCTCGTAAAACCGCGCCGAAAGCCGCAACAATGACGACAATTCGGCCTCGCCGCCGGTTCGCTCTTCCCCCGCATGCACCGACAATTTGCCCCCCTTGACCGTACCGCTGCGCTCAATGACCACCGCCGTGCCGTCACCAAGGACCCCGGCGATCCGACCGCCGTAACTGCCGCCGTTGACCGCCGGATAGGGGTTGCCCGCATGACGCCGATCGGGGAAACCGAACAAAATGCGGCGAACAAATTCCAACAGCGTGGTTTTACCGAATTCATTCTCTCCGTAGACCACATTCAGTCCCGGATAAAACGGCCCGACCGTCCGATCATGAAAGATGCCGAAACCATCGATATGGAAGTGCTTGAAACGCATTATTCCCCTCCGTCGGCCAACAGATTCAGCGAACGGTCCAACGCCGCATCCAACACCCGACCGAACTCATCCTCCGGCAACGGCGCCCCGGTAAAACGGACCAGGACCGCATCCAGTTCCCGGCGCAGTTCGGCCAACATTTCCGGTTCGGCGGCCGCGCTCCGGTAAAGGGCAATCAGTTCGGCGGCAAAATCACTGCCGCGCGCCAGTTCTTCCCGATCGTAAACGCCATGCGTAACCGCGGTCAAACGCTCCACCCGCACCAACGGCGTCGTGTCGGCCAGTCGAGCGTTGATTTCCTGCCGCGCCGCCTCGCGGGAATCGTCCCGGCGCAATTCGGCGTCGAATCCGGTCCGACCGGTCAGAAGACAGCGCAGCACCAGATCCCGATCGGAACCGGCCGCCTCCTCCCGAGCCGCCGCCAGTACCAAACCGATCGCCGTTTCCCAATCCGCCGCCGCCGTCGCCGTAATTTCCCTGGTAGCGAACCGGATCACGTCCATCGGGTGGAAATCCACCTTCACCCTGCCGGCCGCGTCGATGGTGACCAGGCAACAACCGTGCGCCCCGGTCTCACGCGGACTGCCCCCCTGCGCACAGCCGGGATAAACAATCGCCGGAGCCTGCTCCCGCAGCACCTGAAAACGGTGAACATGGCCCAAGGCCCAGTAGTCCATCCCGGCCCGACACAAATCATCGATCGCCGCAGGAGCATAATTGTCATGACCGGTATTGCCGATATTGCAATGCAGAATGGCGATGGCGGGCACTTCCGGATTTTGGCGAACAAACTGCAAGGACAGATTGGCGGTTTCCGCCGCCCGGGTAAAACTGATACCGTAGAGATGCGCCACTTCCTTTCCGTCGCGGTAAAAAGGCACCATGCCGACCCGGCCGCCAAAACAGTGAACATTGTCCGGCAACGGCAAAGTTTCGCGCTCATTAGTCAACGGATCGTGATTGCCGCCGACATAGAAACAGGCAATGCCCGCCTCGGCCAGACGCCGCATCCGGGTGTTGAAAAACAGCCGGGCCGTCAGACTTTTTTCCTTCTGATCCCAGACATCTCCGGCGATCAGAACAAAATCGACCTGCTCCCGGATCGCCAGTTCGACAATCCGGTCCAACGCCGCACCGGGCGCCTGCCGCAGCCGCGCCGCCAGTTCCGGATCGATGGTCGCCAGTCCCGAACAGGGACGGTCAAGATGCAAATCGGCGCAATGAATAAATTTCAGCATGCTTCCCCCGTATCGTACTCTGCCATCAAGCCACCTCTTACCTTCCGCCGCAACCGCCGGATTCTCTGCGGGTGACAACGCGCCATATCCGCCTCCGGCACCGCCTCGAGCTCAATGCCGGGCCAGCCGGAACAACAGAATCAGTCCGGCGATATGGTAGCCGACCACCGGAATCCACAGCAGATATTGCGGGTAGAGATGGGGATGATTGGTCAGCGAGTCGCTGATGATAATCGTCAGGAAATAGACGCCCATCAAAATGACGCTGAGAAACAAACCGACGGAAGTTTCCCGCCGGGAAGTCCGGATCGCCAGCGGCAGGCCCAGAAGAATAAAGGCAAACGGCGCCAGCGCCAAGGCAATGCGCTGGTTCAGCTCCACCTCGATCGACGTCGTATCGAGATGTTGCCGACGAAAAATCCGGAAATGGGCGAACAATTCCTTGAAACTCATATATTTGATCTTGTTCATCACCTCATAGCTGTTGAGCTCATCGCCGAAATTGAGCGAAAACGACAATTCCTTACTGAAAGTCCGCGCCACCTGGCCGCTGAGCTCCGCATCATCGTTGCCGTAGGAAATTACCGTACAGTTTTCCAGCTTGATCGTCAGCACCTGCCGTTTTTTGTCGACCAGCACCCAACCGCGACCGGCGGTAATATCCTGCTGAATGTGTTCCCGATTCTTATCCATACGATAAATCTGAATATCACGGATTTCATTTTCCCCCACCCGGTCATCGATATAGATATAGGTGCCGTTGAAGTCGAACGGCCGCCCGGGTTCCAGCAGCGCCAGCGGCTGATTTTCCGCCACATCCTTGACCAGCCAACGGGACTGCCCCAGCAGCCGCGGCCCCAAATCCGACTGCAGAAACAGACATATCCCGCTCAGCAGCATGGCAATCAGCAACAACGGCGAGATAATCTGCAAAATGGAAATGCCGCATGCCCGCATCGCGGTAATTTCCGAGTCGGCGGACAAACGGCCGAAGACCAGCATCACGGAAACCAGCATGGCCCAGGGAATTGCCAGCGTCAACACCACCGGCAGTAAATAAAGCAGCAGCGTCCCGACAATGGAAACCGGCACCCCGCGCGACAGATATTCAAAGACCTTCACCATTTTCGCCCCCACCAGCCCGAACGAAAGCAGAAACATGGCCATGCCGAAAGTTACCAGAAAACTCCTGGTTATATATAAATGAATGATTCTCATGCTGTTCTCTTGTTAATTCATATCACCACACGATCCTGCAGATTATACTATCACTTCCATCCCGAATCAAATCACTTCCCCAACAAACCGGGGATATTTTCCCGGATAAATACCGCCACTGCACTTGCATCTTCCCGTTTTGAAACTTAAGATAGATTGGTCGGGGTGTCGTTTGCCGGAATCATTACCCGCTGAATATCATCCCATTGCCACGTGTCCGACAGAGCAGAAAAAACACGGTTTGAGCTGACGTGAATTGGTGCGACTGGATCATAATTGCCATTTATGCGCTGGGATTGATCGCGTTTTCCATTTACCTCGGGAAAACGCAGCAAAACCAGTGCGACTATTATCTGGGCGGCAACCGGATGTCGTTCTGGGCCATCGGCATCTCCACCATGGCCACCCAATGTTCCTCCAACAGTCTGCTGGGGGCTCCGGCCTTCGTCATTGCCGTCGGCGGGCTCACCTGGCTGCAGTATGAACTGGCGGTCCCCCTCGCCATGGCGGGAACCATTCTGTTCCTGATGCCGTTTTTCCGCCGTTTGCGCCTCGTTTCCGTCTACGAATATCTCGAACGGCGGTTCGGTCCGGGCACACGCACCATATTGTCGCTGACTTTCCAGTTTCTGCGCGCTTTCGCCACCGGAGTGACGGTCTACGGCATTTCGCTGGTGGTACAGCAGATCACGGGATTGTCCTTTACCGTCTGTGCCCTGTTTCTGTGCGCCGTCACCGTCATCTACGATTTCCTCGGCGGCATGAAAGCCGTGGTCTATTCCGACGTTATCCAGATGGTTATCCTCTACGTCGGCATCATCATCTGCGCCGTCTACGGCATTTATCTCTGTGGCGGCATCGGAGAGGTATTCCGGCATTTTCCCGCCGACAAAATGTCGGCGCTGGTCTGGTCCAGAACCGGACTGGGCGACTACGCCGGCGGCGGTTTTGCCTTCCTGCCGATGTTCTGCGGCGGCCTGTTTCTGTACATGAGTTATTACGGTTGCGATCAGACCCAGGCCCAGCGGGCGCTGTCGGCCCGCAGCGTCGACGAGGCCAACGCCACGTTGATGGTCAACGGGCTGCTGCGCTTTCCGCTGGTACTGTCCTATTGTCTGGTGGGGGTGATCATCGGGGCCTATCTGATTAAATTTCCGGAATTCACCACTCATCTTCGCGATGCCGCAGGTCAAGTCAATTACAACCTGGCCCTGCCGGTGTTCGTGCTGAAAAAATTCCCCCACGGCCTGATCGGCATCGTCATTGCCGCGCTGTTTGCCGCGGCGATGTCCTCGCTGGACTCCACCATCAACTCCCTGAGCGCAGTCAGCATGCGCGACGTCTACGAACGTTTTTTCGAAAGGAACTCCCATTCGCCGCGCCTGCGGCTGCTGCTGAGCCGGCTGACCACGCTGTTCTGGGGCACCGTCTGCACCACGGCGGCATTTTTCGTGGCCGACATTTCCGGCTCGATCATCGAATCCATCAATAAAATCGGTTCGCTGCTTTACGGTCCGATTCTGGCGGTCTTTCTGCTGGGCATCCTGACCCGGAAAGCCAACGGCATCGGCGCCACCACCGGACTGCTGACCGGATTTGCCGCCAATGCCGGGTTGTGGTTGTTCGCGCCGGCGATAAACTGGATGTGGTGGAATGTCGCGGGCTGCCTGATCACTTTCGGCAGCGGTTATCTGCTCAGTATGGCGGCGGGAAAAACCCCATCGGCGGCGGAACTGGATCTTCTGACCTTCCGGGGGTTTGCCGCCGCAAACGCAACGCAACGGAAATGGCTCCGGAACTGCCTTTACCTGTCCGCCTACACCTTTTTTATCATTCTGGTCTGTTATCTGATCGGCCGGCTGCCGGAGTGGTTCGGGACCGGCTCCGGTCGATAACGGCAATAATCTGCGTTGCCAGTTGCCGCTTGTGCTGCAACGGCAGTTCAAGCGGCGCCCCGACGGCGGGAATCATGGTTACACCATTGACATCGGCGGCAATCCCACGGTCGGGGGCGGCCACGTCATTGGCCACAATCCAGTCGAGGTTTTTCCGGCGCAACTTGTCTTCGGCGTAAGCGAGCAGATCCCGGGTTTCGGCGGCAAAGCCGATCAGCAGCTGACCGGGACGTTTAGTCCGTCCGAGCGTCGCCAGGATGTCTTCGGTCCGTTCCAGTTCGAGCAGCAATTTGCCGGCACCCTTCTTCATTTTATCGGCCAGCACCCGGACGGGGCGATAGTCGGCCACGGCGGCCGTCATGATGACCACTTCGGCGGCGGCCGCACGACTCTCAACCGCCGCCGCCATTTCCGCCGCCGACTCGACCCGGACCACTTCGATTCCCGCCGGATCGGCCAGACTGACCGGACCGCTGACCAGCACCACTTCGTGTCCGGCGTCGCGCGCGGCCTCGGCCAACGCATAACCCATCTTCCCGGTCGAACGGTTGGATAAAAAGCGGATCGGATCGATTTTTTCCCGGGTCGGCCCGGCGCTGATCAGATATTTCATAGTTTTTCCGCCAGAAAATTGATCCAGGAATTGAGGTGCGGATCGTGATTGGGATGGCGCAGCAAACGACACTTCGGACACATAAAATTGTTCAACCCGTAAACCTCGGCCACATCGCAATGCTTCCGGATGGTCACGATATCGCCGTTTTTCAAACGAACCCGCTCCGGAGAGTTGTCCGCCACCATGATGGCCGGTCCGCGGGTAATTTCAATCTTTATCACCGACTGCTCCGGCAATACCAAATGGGTGGTCGGTTCGGTGGTATTGCTGA
>JAQUZV010000120.1 GCA_028691155.1 Victivallales bacterium | reverse complement strand
AAAACAATGGGGGACGGAAACCGAAGTTCTCAAAAAATGAAATCTTCATTTTTTGAACGTTCTACGTAATGCCGTCCTTGACAAACGGGGGGCATTACACATGCGACATGTTTTGCAGGCGGATAACGTTTCGTTTCAATCTCGCTCTCTCCGCCATTTTTTCCCTATTACCAATACTTTCATGGTCACCGCGCCAAAGACATTTTACTCTCAACATTGATAAGGTTATTTGCCATGGCAACAGCGGTGTTTTTGAACAGGTAAGCATCGCGTGGAAAGTTCGAAAATAATCCGGCAATGGCGGAGCACTCATACTTCGACCGGATTCACCGGCTGCGGTAACCATTTGATCCCGGACAAAAAAAACGAGCGCGACATTCCGGATCAAACCAGAATGCCGCACCCGAATAAAATTTTTCTCAGAGATTGTAAATACACTTGCCTTCGCCGTAAACGCCAACCCAGTCGCGCCGGAACTGCTCGATGCTCATTGTGGTGAGGGGATGCTCCGCCAAACGCCAGATGATTTCCGGCCCGATGGTGATGGCCTGGCATCCGGCCAGTGAAACATCATTGACCTGCTGGACATTCTTGAAAGAAGCCGCCAACACCCGCGTCGGCAGATTATGAACACGGAAAAGATCCACAATCATCTGCACCACCGTCACGCCCATCCCGCTGATATTGTCGATACGATTCAGATAAGGCGCGGTAAAATCGACCCCGCTGTTCGCCGCCAGCAACGCCTGCCCGGGAGTATAGATGGCCGTGGCGGTAACTTTCATGCCCCGCTGCTTCAACTTGGGCATGGCCTTGTAGCCCTCAGTGGAAACCGGAACCTTGATGTACAGATTGCCGCCGATTTGCTCCTGCAACGTTTCCGCATCGCGGATAATGTCGTCACAGGTTTCACCGAGCACCTGGGCGTGCAGCATCCGATCTCCGATAATACCCCGAATGTCCTTCAGAATCGCAAAGAAATTGCGCTTCCCCTGGGCAATGATGGTGGGGTTGGTGGTAACTCCGGCCAAAGGAAAAATCTCGGCCACTTTTTCTATTTCGCGGACATCCGCGGTATCCAATAAATACAACATTTGATCCTCCGATCATTCTTTATCAATCCCGGTCCGGCGCAAGAAGGTGTTCTGCCGGAAATGGAAGCGTATCGCCGCACCACCGGAACTGGTTGAAAAATTTATAATATAAACGCCGGACGGCATTTTTGCAAGCCGGTCGTTATGTTTTCCCCGGACGGAGAGGACAACGGGTTTCGTGCCGCCGCCGCCGGGCCACGATTGCCGATAAAAATGGATTATTCCGGCGTAATTTAATGATTCCAAACCGGATTATGATCGTTGCGACATGGCGGTTCCGGCCGTTGCCAACGGACATAAGGATGCGCTGGAATTACTGCCGGAATCCCCAAAAACCAACTACTTCAACGCCAGATATTATTCCGCCATCCATCATTATGTGGCTCACCAGAGGTCGATTACCGAAATCCGAAAATGGTATCGTGACAACCGGGACAACATCGTCTTCGACCCCGCCGACCGGAAATTCAAGGGTAGGAAAGATGCCGTTTCCGTTCCCAAACCGACCACCTAATCGGCAATCGCGCCGGCGTCATAAATCCTGGAATGGGGAAAACGGCATGTCGTTTCCCCCATTCCAGGTCATATCGATAAGATCACGGTGGGACGACAGTGCTCCACGGGAAAAGAATCACTGCCAAGAGAATAGCGCCTGAGCTCGGGTTAATGCGGCAGCCGGTTCAACAGTTCGGGAATGACTTTGTTGACATCTCCGGCGCCGATTACCGCCAGAACCACCGGCACCCGACAACTCTTCAGCGCCAAATCGGCCAATTTGTCCCACGGCAACTCGGCATAACGCGCCTTGCCGCCGATACAATAGGCCAGATCCCGGGCATTGACCTCGCTTTTTTCCGACCAGGCCGCAAATACCGGCACCACAATCACCGCATCCGGTTCCCGCAGGATGGAGACGAAATCGTTCAGATAACGTTGCAGCCGGGCATAGCGATGCGGCTGAAAAATTACGGTAAGGGCACGATCGGGAAAGCGTTTGCGCAACGCCGCCAGTGAGGAGCGCACCTCGGTGGGGTGATGGGCGTAGTCCTCGATCAGACAAATTTTGGAATTGTGGTAATGTTCGGTCATACGCCGTTCCACCCCGGGATAATCGATCAGGGCCTGCATGGAGTTTTCAAAGGAGACACCGAGTTCCACGGCGGCTTCGATCGCCATCCCGGCATTGAGCAACTGATAATCACCCCAGGAATGGAACAGTTTAGCATCGAAGAATTCGAAATATTTTTCGTTTAAAATATCTTCCCGTTCCAGAACGATTTTATCGGGATGATCGCGAAAAATTTCCCGAGTGGTCCGACTGTCCAGAAAAATGATTTTCGGCGAGCGCCACGCATAGGTCTTGAAATTCCGGATCAACTGCTCCACGCCGCCGACACTCCAGCAATGGTCGTCGTCCACATTGGGAATCACCGCCAGATGGGAATCCATCGCCACATGGGTGCCGTCGCTTTCATCCACCTCGGTCACAAAAATATCACCGTCTCCGGCGGCAAAGGAATCCATGCCCCGAACTTCTCCGCCGATCAGGTAACCGATGTCCAGATGCTGCCGTTTGAGAATATGCACCAGCATCGAAGTAATCGTGGTTTTGCCGTGGGAACCGCTGACCGATACCGTGCGACGGTACCCTCCCGCCAGCCGGGCCAGCAGTTCCCCGCGACGCAGACATTCCAGGTTGCGCCGTTGCGCGGCCCGGAGTTCGGGATTGCCGGGTCCCACCGCCGAAGAATAAACCACCAGCGCATTGCCGGCTTCCGGCAGCGAAGACCCCGAATGACCGATGGTCACCGAAATCCCGTGTTGCCGCAATAGTTCCACTTTATGGTTTGCTTCCAGATCGGATCCGCTGACCCGAACGCCTCTTTCTTTCAGAATCATCGCCAACGGCGCCATTCCGACGCCGCCGCAGCCGATGAAATGCACCGGGCGCCCGGCCAGACAATCCGGACGCGATTTATTGCTCATCACAGCATCCATCCCTTATATCAAACTGTTGTATAATTTACAATATTTCCCATCGGGAATCCGCAACAGTTCATCATGAGTTCCACGTTCGGCAATCTTGCCGCTCTTGTCCATCACCAGAATGATGTCGGCATGCTTGATCGTGCTCAAACGATGGGCAATGGCAAAAACCGTCCGGTTGGCCATCACCCGATTCAACGCTTCCTGAACTTGCCGCTCCGTCACGGTATCCAGGGCGCTGGTGGCTTCGTCGAGGATCAAGATCGGCGGATTGCGAAGAATGGCCCGGGCAATCGCCACGCGCTGCCTTTCCCCGCCGCTGAGGTTGCAGCCCTTCTCCCCGACCAGACTGTCATACCCTTCGGTATGACCGCCGCCGACAATGAAATCATGAGCATTCGCCAGTTTGGCCGCCGCGACAATCTGCTCCCGGGACGCCTCCGGACAACCATAGGCAATATTGTGCGCAACGGTATCATTGAAAAGAATGGCCTCCTGATTGACCACCCCGATATTCCGCCGCAGCGAAGCAATGGTCAGATCGCGAAGATCGATGCCGTCAATAGTAACCGAACCGGCGCTGACATCGTAAAAGCGGGCGATCAGATTGGCTATCGTGGTTTTGCCGGAACCGCTCTCGCCGACAATTGCCACCACCTGACCTTTTTTGATTTTGAAACTGACGTGATCCACCACATTGTGTCCTTCTTTGTAATGAAACACAACGTCATTGACGGAAATTTCCTTTTCGAAAGATTGCAACCCGACGGCATCGGGGTTTTCCTTGAGCTCATTATCCATGTCCAACAGGGCAAAGTAACGATCCGCCGCCGCCATGCTGCGCTGTAGATAAGTGGACACCTTGGCCAGCTCCTTGATCGGTCGATAGGCCATGAATGCCGGCGCCAGCAACGCCGCCAGTTCGGTCAAAGTCACCGCCCGACTGTAGGAGTAGAGCAGAAACAGCAACGTCGACGTCACCGCCACCACTTCCATCAACGGCGCCATCAGCAACTGCAGTTTCAGCGCATGAACCACCGTGCGCACATAGCGCCGGTTCACGCCGGAAAAACGCTGCATTTCTTCTTTCTCGGTATTATATGCCTTGACAATCTTGATCCCGGTAAAGACTTCATGCATGCGCGTGGTCACATCGGCAATTTTCTTGAAAGAGCTTTTATAGACGCGGCGGATGGCCCGGCTCAGCAGGATAATCGGCAGCACACTCAACGGCAGCCCGATGAACAGAATTGCCAGCAACGCATAATTGTGGTACTTCCAGCTGGCAATAACAATTGCGCCGATACACGCCATAATTTCCAGCGGACACCGGGCGGCGTCGGCAATGGTATTGGCCACCGACGATTCGATTGCCGCCGTATCGTTGGTGCAACGGCTGATCAACTGTCCGACATCCATTTTGCCATAGAACTTGATCGACTGGTTGACCAGGCGATCGAACACCTGGTCGCGCAAATCGGCAATCACCTTGGTCCCGACCCACCTGGTATAATAACGATTCACATAGGTGGCCAGATTCTTCAACGTCCAGCCGATGACAAAGGCCAACAGGTAAATGCCGAACAACTCCCATGACATCCGTCGCGAAGCATTCATGACCGGCATGGTAAAATGAACCAGAAAATTCCATTCCATGCTGTCCGATTTTACCGTCAGCGGCAAATGCAGTTTCTTGGAATAGTGCTCCACCTTGTTCAACAACTCGACCAGCTTAGGGTCTTTTTCGCCGTAATGCGGATCGAGAATTTTCCGGACGGCGTTCAGTCTGGTCTCGGGCGGCGCATCCGGATCGTCACTCAGGGTCTGAACAATCTTTTCCGCCCGAACGTCTTCTTTCTTGACGCCGCCGCCGGAGCCGTCCACCGCCGTCATCAGGTCGGGAATGATCATCAAGCTGCCGAACAACGACCCGCCCACGACAAACCCGGCCAAAATGCCGATCATCAGTTTATACTTGTACGGCCCGGCGTATTTCAGCAGCCGCCAGTAACTCTGACGGCGAAATTCTTCCTGCTGCTCATGCTTTTTTGCCATATGAGAAATCCCGCCGGGAGGTCAGGACAAGGCCTGTTTGATGGTTGCCACCACGTACTGCCGCTGGTCCAGGGTCGATTCCGGATAAATCGGAATGGCCAGGACTTCCCGGACCGCCTGTTCGCTGTGCGGCATGTCGCCGGACCGATATCCCAACGACCGGAAACATTCCTGCTCATGCAGCGGCACCGGATAGTAAATATCGCAGCCGACGCCGGCGTCGTGCAAAACCTGTTTGACGGCGTCGCGGCGACCGCCTTTGATCCGGATGGAAAACTGGTTATAGACATGGCGGGTGCTTCCCGGCGCCGCCGCCGGCAAAACCACCCGATCCTCATGCAGACCGGCCGCGGCAAAAAGCTCTCCGTATTCGGCGGCATTGCGTTGCCGCGCGGCGGTCCAGTCGTCCAGATATTTGAGTTTAACCGAAAGCACCACGGCCTGAAGGGCGTCCAGACGGAAATTGCCGCCGATGAAATGGTGATAATAACGCGGGTCCATGCCGTGGTTGCGGAACACCCGCAATAAACGATTCTTTTCATCGTCGTTAACGGTGACGATGCCGCCGTCGCCGAAGCCACCGAGATTCTTGCTGGGGAAGAACGAAAAGCAGCCGTAGTCGCCGATCGAACCGGCGCGGCGCCCCTTGTATTCCGCCCCGATCGCCTGACAGGCGTCTTCCACCACGATAAGATTATGCTTCCGGGCCAGTTCCAGCAACGGATCCATGTCGACGCACTGTCCGAACAGATGGACCGGAATGATCGCCCGGGTCCGGGGAGTGATTTTCGCGGCAACCTGAGCCGGGTCGAGATTGAACGTAACGGGGTCGATATCGGCAAAAACCGGCGTCGCGCCGACCCGGCAGATGGCGCCGACCGTGGCAAAAAAGGTAAACGGCGACGTAATCACTTCATCGCCGGGACCGATGCCTTCAACCATCAGGGAAATAATCAGCGCATCGGACCCGGAAGTGACGCCGCAGGCATGTTTGCTGTGGCAGTATTGCGCGATTTCAGCTTCGAATTTCTGTACTTTTTCCCCGAGAATAAACATCTGGGAATCGCAAATGGCCCCGATCTCGGCCATGATTTCTTCTTTGAGCGCCCGATACTGCGGCTTAAGGTCAAGCAACGGAACCTGCATATTTAAATCCCTCTTGATAAAACGTTATCGTATTGTTCGCAACAACCCTGAAATACGGTCTTTCTCTGAATCTGAAATATACCCTCTCTTTTGTTTTTTTTTACCATACATCGTCATTTTTCACGAAAAAAAACCGTTCGCACCGTGTTTCGTTTTGTCATTTGCCGCATTCGGTTGTAGAATACCGCAGAACAATTCAATGCATTTTCGGAGGTAATGTTTTGCTGGAACCTGGAGACATTTTCACTGCGGTCATCCGCAATACGGCATTCGGTGGCGACGGCGTCACGGCTATCGACGGCGAAGTTTGCTTTATTCCCGGCACGATTCCCGGAGAAACCGTTCGCGCCCGGCTGGCAGGTCGCAAGAAGAATTTCTGCCGGGCGGTTCCGCTGGAAATACTCACCCCGTCCCCGGACCGGATCGAGCCGCGTTGCCCGCTGGCATTGCACCCGTACGGCAACGGCCGCGCTATTCCCGACTACTGCCCCGGCTGCACTTACCAGCACATGACCTATGCCCGTGAACTGGCGTTGAAACAGCAACAGTTCACCGAACTGCTTCACCGCACCGCGGGGCTGGAGGAACTGAATCCCGAACCTCCGGTCGGCGCCCCGCAGGAATTCGGCTACCGCAACAAACTGACCCTGCACGCGCATCTCGACGAGGGGCGGGTCTCGCTGGGCTATTACCAGGCGGACAACCGGAGTGTGCTGGATATTGCCGGCTGTCCGCTGGCTCATGACGAGCTGAACCGTCTGTTGCAGGAGACCCG
>JAQUZV010000119.1 GCA_028691155.1 Victivallales bacterium | reverse complement strand
CCCGGCCGACCGGTTTAGCGGCGGAGAACAGGACGACATAGCCATCGCTCTCAGGATCGCCCTCTCCCGGTTCCTTGCCGAGGTGAACGAGGTGCATGACTCCACGTTCCTGATATTTGACTGGTCGAAAAACCGATGACGACTGTGATTGCCGACGCCAAGGCCGTTACCGCCCTGGCCAAAAGCCGCAAGCTGAGTCTGACCGTCGATCACATGATGACCGAGAGCAGCTTCAACCGCAAAGCCCATGAACTGTTGCAGGCCGGAACGCTGGGTCATGTCAACGACTGCTGTTTCCACATGGAATTCAGCTACGGGGCCGATCCGGCCGAGGCGGCCACCTGGCGTTGCGCCAAACCGGAAGAACTCGGCGGACCGATCGGTGATGTCGCCAGCCATTGCTTCTATATGGCGGAGTTTCTGTTCGGCAGCAAAATTGTGGCGCTGGCGGCGGTTTACTACCCGAAACTCATGTCCATCGTGGCCGAAGACGGCGCTTATATCAAGTTCAAAATGGCCAACGGCCTGACCGGATCGGTCAAAGTCGGCTTCAATGAACCGCGCGGCGGTCTGGCCGGAACACTGACCAACCTCGGCTATGAAATCTACGGCGACACCGCCGTAATGCGCGGATTCGGCACCATGTTTCAGTTGTCGGGTTATCCCGACGAGCCCATCGCCATTCGACTGGAACTCGACAACGGCAAGACGACCGAAGCGGTCAGCGTCGCCGGAGTCGTCAATATCTACCAGCAGGTGATGATCAAACATGCCGAGTCGGTCATTACCGGTCATCATCTGACCGGCGACGATGCCGTGCATAATCTGGAACTGATTGCCGCCGCTCATCGTTCGGCGAAAAATCAGGGACGAATGGAAACGGTATAAAACACCCGGACGCCGCCGGATGGCGAAACGCCGCCGGATAAAACCCGGTTCCGTTCAAACACCGATAACGGCGGGAAGAAAATAATTTTTCTTTCCGCCGTTTTTCTCTCTCGTCATGATATCGACGCCATTGCCACGCCAACCGGCATTTCCATCCCCACCCCGCGCGTTCCCGCCGTCGGGCTCCCATCTCAGTCCATGAAGACAATCCGTTCCCGAAGCGGCAGATCCGCGGCCCGGGCCAACGGTTCGACCAGGCGATAATCCAAATCGCCGCCGCCCCAGATCACGATGCGCCGTCCCGGCGCTCCCGATTCCCGGACCACCAGCGACAAGATGCAACTGCCGGAAATACGCCCGCCGGGCCGCCGCTTCAGACGGCAACCGCGATGACCGCGAATCAACGCCACTTCCTCCACCGACGACAACCGGAGTTCCAGCCGGGAAGTCGGAATCAGAATTCCCGCCACGCCGCCGCGTCGGAAAAACCGTAACTTATCCTGTTCGGGATCGATAACCGCCAGCGGCAGATGCGGCAGGTTGCGTTGCCGTCGCCGCCGCCGGTATTCCAGCAAGAAAAAAGTTGCCATTCCGGCAACCACTCCGACAGGAAGGGATATCGCCAAAGTCAACATGATTTGCTGCACCAGTGCCGCCAGTAATATTGCCGCGGTCAAACCGGACGCCGCCGCCGTGGTCAGGCCGCGACAACGGGACGACAACAGATAAAGCCGCCCGGAACGCCGGGAAGCAAACCAGGCCAGGTCGCTCCAAGTTGTCGCCGCGGCATCCGCCGTCTCAAAAGCGGCGGTAAACAACGCCGCATCCCCGTTGCATTTGACTCCCTGCTGCTGCATTTCAACCGCATCACTTCATTGCCTCACCACCGACGCCGGCCGATGGCAAGTAACGTCATATATCACGCTGCAATCATTCCGACAAGGATATTGTGTCTTTTCAACTCCCGTTTGTCAATGGAATCGCCGCAATATTTTCTTTCCCGACCCCAAATTACTTATTTTATGAAAAAAACTGCCAAAAGGCCAAGAAAACATCCCTGTTTACGTCATATTATATGTCAGTTCTTGAAAACGGCGCTTTCCGACCAAAGGCAATCCGTCGCCGCTCCGGTCGGACGGTTTTAATGGCCGCAAGCAGAAAGGCAACGTTCATTGATGGTTACGGCGATCAGGTCCGAATTGCAATCATGGGGGAAAAAATGTCGGAAACCAGAGATAAAAAATGTCATGGCATCACTGATTCCGAAGACGCGGCCGGCATTCACGGCAGCGAGCATCGCAGCGACGACGCCAAGATGACCGCACCACAGCAACCACATCGTCGCGGCAAGCGGCGGCAACGGTTCCGCCCCGGCAAATGGCTGAAGATACCGGCTCTCCTCATCGGATTACTTGTCGTTGCAACAGTCGCCGGCCGTTACTGCTGGCCGGCACAATTCGCCCATTTGACGACCACACTTCACCGCATGTCCCGCCACGCCCCGTTTCCCAAGGAGATTAAACTGCCGCTGCCGCACTATTCCGTGGCGACGACAACCGATTACAGTTTGGAAGCGACGGGCGGCGGCGGCCGTCGCATCACTCCCAAAGAAATGCCGGTCGCCGTCCGTTTCTCCGTTCCGGACCGAGCCGGAACCGAACTGGAGCTGCAAATCTATGGCAGCCCAACGCTGGACGGAACGTTCAAATGGCAAAAAAACGATTATGCCGCCGTCTCCGCACCAAAGCCGATAGTCCCGTTCAGCGACGAAAGAATCAGAAGATTACCGCCGAAAATGCGCCGGGATGCTCTGGACAAGAATGCCGCGGCAAGAAAGAGCCCCCCCAAAAAAGCCGTCGTTTCGTTCCAAAGTGCCGTCGACAACACCCCGGACAACCGCTATCTGCTGCTGTTGCTGCGCCGAACGGACGGGACTACGGTTTTCGCCCATACCCTCATGCCCTGGAAAGAGCCGCCGAATATGATTCCGCCGGTGACCGAGCTCAGCCGGGCACTGGGAGACGGCCGGGATATGATTTATTTTGCCATGGGAGAGGTCGGGACGGGCATCGTAACGCGCTTTGCCGATCCCAACGCCTGTCGGTTGGAAACCCTGACCGTCGACGGCGTCGCCGTTCCGGCAATCATGGCAAAGTGGAACAGCGTCTCGGTGCGCAACCGCAACGGCACCGTCCGCCGAATCGAGCAGCACTTCATCGCCATTCAACAACCCGGAGCCAAAGCAACGGCAACTTTCCGTATCGACGGCAAAAAGGTAATTCTGAACTTTTCACTGCCTCCGCCGCCACCCCGAACGATGGTAAGGGAAGTACAGGGCATCCCCCAAATCAGATGGTTGTTGTCCGGCAAACTCGACGCGAAAGATTACGTCCGAATGCCACGGCTGCTCGTCTCCCGCCATGACGGCATTATCGGAGAATACGCGCTGAACGATCCCCGCACCAGTGTCCGCGATCTCTGCCCGCGCCGGGAAAACTATTATGATGTCGTCCTGATCGGCGGAGAACTCAAAAATATTTACTGGACCCGGGCCGGGGTAAAAGATACGACAACCAAGTTAAACTATATCCAACGTAATCCGTTGTCCCTCACCATCGCTCCCGTCGTCGAAGAGCCGCCGCGCCAACTGCGCATCGCCTTGCTGAATTGCGATATCTGCTATCAGAACACCGGTATTCCCGCCTTTCATCTCTTGGCAGCCGTGGCCGAAAAACTTATCGCCGATCCCAAACTGAACCTGCTGGATCAGGAAGCCCGTCAATACCTCGACGACCGCGAACAATTCCGCATGTCGCCGCAACTGCTGGCGGCATTCTCTCAGGACCGGGCCGATTTCATCGTCTATATCCGCGACTACTCGCGGGCGAGCGGCAACGGCGTCGAACTGTGGCTGAACCGGGTCGGAACCAATGACTGGTGGCGTTGCGCCGCTATCGACAACCGGGCGCCGGAACAGGACAAACAGTTCGCCGCCGCGGCAACCACCCTGCACCACAAGATTCTGGCCTTGAACCAAATTCCCCCACCCACCCAACCGACGCCACACCTCAAGGTCCCGGATCAGATCATCATGGCCCCCATCCGACCGCTGAACCAGCCCCAGGTGATAACCGAATCCGCCGCCATTTCCGAATCGATCATGCTGCAGTTGTCCGACCGCAACCCCAGAATCAAAATCATCGCGAAAGCGGACTGGCAAATGGCCCTGAAAGAACGATTGCAGTTGGGCGGCAATGGCGGCGGGTACGATTTCGTCAACCGCATCAATGACGTTCTGGTCAATGGTCGCATGTGGCGCGACGGCCGGGAAATTAAATATATTTTCAAAGCCTGTGATGTTCTTACCGGCGAAGTGCTGGGGACCAAAACTTGCGGCGGCGGCATTGACGCCGTCGCCGCCGACCTCGACCGCTGGCTCGGCCCGCTGAAACTCAAAGCCCGGAACCATACTCCGGCCACCGCCAAACACCGATGGCGCAGCGACTGGTTCCACAGCTGCGGTCTGATCCGCTACGGCACTTTCTTCGGCGATATCCCGCGCCTCTTCGCCGGTTTCCGTCCGGCAGCCGCCGCCGATGTCTTTGCCCTGGCGCAGAAAAACTGGCAGGACGGTTACAGGGATCAGGCCGTCCGGCTTATCGCCCAAGAATGGCAAACCAAACAATCCACTAAAGCCGGTGCCGTTCTTATCCGCTATTACTATCAATTGCAACGCTATCGTGAGGCGCAGGAACTGTGTCAAACGCTGATGAAACGCGACGAGTGTCCGGAATGGGTGGTTGCCACCTACAACCAGGTCCGCAAGATGGCCAAGGTCAATCCGACGGGCCGCGCCGCTGTCGCGGCAATACCAACGCCCCCATCGGACAACACCGCAACCAATCCGGCCCCGCAACGCATTAAAGGCATGTTTGCCACTTATGACTTCTCCCATCGCAGTCTCGATTCCGGCGGCACCAAATATTATCTGGAAAAAGGCCAGAAAAAACAACGCGATATTCTGAATGGCTTCGCGGCCAACCCGGAAGATGATTTTCGCCGAGAATATCTCATCGATCGCGACTACTGCGGCACCGAATGGGGTCCGAACAAACCCTGCACAATCGCCATGATGGCCTTCAACCTGCCCGGCAACCGGCTCAGCGAGGGCATCTACAATCCGATCGTCAGCCGGTACGGGGTCTGGCTCCGGGCGCTGTTGCGCACCTATGAAACTGGCCGCGGCAATGAGAAAACGATGTCGCCGCAACGGCTGGAAAAACGTTACCGCAGCAACCGCGAAAGAAGAGAAGCATCAGATGCCGCCATGGTTATCGATGCCCGGGAAATGGCCCGGATAAGTGAAGAAGTCGCCGAAAACGAACGGCAATATCACCATACGGTCCTGGTGGTGAGCGCCGGCTGGAACACCATCGATCCATTCCGCGAGGATTTGCCGCCGGAACTGCAGTTCAGCCGCCTGGCCTACTTCTTCAACTGCTTTCATGACACATGGCCGCTGAACGGATACCGCGTCTCCTACGTCCGGGCCCTCATGGAACTGCAACGGCATCCGCAACTCTCCTTCCCCGATTTCATCTATTACGATTCGCTTGAAGGCAAGGTGCACCATTCCGAAATCAGAACCGGAACCGATCTGATCAACAGTTTCGTCAACGCCATCGACGACGACCCCGATAAATACTTTTATACCATAAAACTGGAACATCTGCTGGCCGCCAAATACATGACCGAATGCGGTTATCCCCGGGCCCGGAAGATTTACGCCGCAGTTATGGAACGGAAAATACCGACGGATTTACGGGAAATGCGGCAGAGCAAATATCCGGAAGCATGGCTGGTTTTTCTGGCCGGACAGAAAAATCCCGCCGCCGGAAAGCTGTTGCGCGAATACTGGCAGAAGCAGGACCCGGACTATAACGGCATCTCCGATTATCTCTATTATCTGGCGCAATGCGGCGATATCGAACTGACGGCACTGTTGCTGAAACGGAAACCGGATTCCTGCCGACCCCGACAATTGCGCTGGGCTCCGCCTCAGGTATTGCACACATTATTGTGTCGATACCGGAAAAACTTCCGTGAGAATGACTTCTGTTATCTGGTTCTGGGCAGCCATGACACGGCAGCAGCCTGGGAACTCGCGTTGAAACATCCCTCCGAATACGAAAATTTATTGATGCAGTTTTACGGTTGTCCCAACATAGAACTCGCCGAACGCGTCTGGGACGCCCTAAGTGCCACAACCGGGAAAACACCATGACTTCATTCACCCCCCATAAAATCTTCTCGTTCCGGCGGCCCCGTTGTTCCCGCCGACACTCGCTCCGCGATCTGAGTCTGCTGCTGCTCACTTTGACCTGCCGCCTCGCCGCCGGCCCGGCCGACGAATTGCTGCTGGATGTACAAGGGCAGGAAAATCCCCGGGGATTTCCGCTGCAACGCTGGAACAAATACATCGGCAGCGGATGCGGCGCCGAAGAATACCGGCGGATGGAACAGCGGCATCAGTCGCCGTTCATTTTCTCCTACGACGTCGCGCGATTTCAAAAGAACGCCCGCAAACTGCTGCTGTGGGAATTCCGTAAAAATCTCAAAAAGGAGGTTTTTTCCCTGGGGTTTCAACAACCGATCTCCTGTGTCGGAAATGAATCGGAGAACTGCCGTTATTTCATTATGTTCCCGGCCACCGACGACCGCGAATTGGCCGAGCTGCTGTTTCTGCGCCGCTTCGGACCATATTCCGGGCCGCAGAGGATATCCCAAACCTTGCTGGCCATCGGGGATTATGGCCGGGAATTGCTGCAACCGTTGACGGAAGGAGGACGTTACCACAGCGGCCTGCCGGTCAATTTAAAATACCTGGACTCCGACAATGCCGCCATTACCGCCAAACGCGCAACCCCGGAGGAAATTCGCCGCCGGAACTATAAGGCGCAACTTTCGCAACTGAAAAATAAAGGGTTTCTGTTTCCATTCGACACTTCGCTGCTCCAGTATTATCCGGCCGCAACCGTAGTCAACGACCTGCTCGCCAAAACATCCCTGACCCTGCCGGAAATCCATTTCCTGTGGCTTTACGCCTCGCTGGTCCCCGCCATCGACGACGCCACCGCCCGCAAACTGCTGCCGTACCTGACCGCGGCCACC
>JAQUZV010000118.1 GCA_028691155.1 Victivallales bacterium | reverse complement strand
ACCTGTGCCGTAATGCCCCCGCCGGGAACCAGCAATGCCACCTTGCCGCGGAAACAGTTCCGAATCGCGGCCTCATCCACCACGGCCGGATCGCTTTCCACCGGATCGGGACGGCAAACCGCCGCCGCAATATTGCTGCCGGAAAAGAAAACCGGTCCCGGCACCCAGGTATCGGTGTAGATGCCGCGGCCATTGACGCCGGGAATCGCTTCCGTTGTCCCCAGACGGTTCCGAACCTGAATGCCGGTTCCGGTAAGTTCTATTTCTCCACCGCAAAGGCAGGTGGTAGTTCGTTCCCGCCGGTCGCCGGCATAACGCAGCAGTGCCGTCATCATGATCGGAAATGATTTGAGTTCCGGCCAGTTACTGAACTCCCGCCTCAGATCGAAGCCCAGCGCCAGCCGCCGCCCGGCGCCTACCGGCTGCTCCACCACCGCCGGAATGTTATCAACGGTGGCCACTATCCGCCCCCCCGCCGGCACCGTCAACGGCATCAGCCGCCGCCAGCGGAGCCGTTCCAGCTGCAATTGCATGTTGAATCCATCCAGCGGCGGCAGAAAATGGATTCCTTCCCGGCGGCGTTGCCTCGCCTGCGGTTCCGAACCATAAGGCGCAACAAACCAGGGCATGGCCGCTTTATTTCCGGCATAACGGTCAAGACGGGCGGCGGCCGTGCGCGGTGAAGTCAACAGAACGCCGCCATGGGCAAGAAAAGCTTCGATCATCGTCACGGCCGTCGCCGGCAAACCGGCATCGCCGCTCCACCAGAGCCAATCGGCGTCGCGCAGCGCTGCCGCCGTCAGTTGTCCGGGCGACAGCGTGACGGCGGCAAAACCGTAAGGATGACGGCGGCGATCCGGGTCGACGGCATACCTTAAATAATAAAATGGATCGGGATCATGACTTCCGGCATCGGAAAGCAGCACTATTTTTCGGTTGCCGGTGACGTTTAAAATCAAAAAAGCCGCATCGTCGAAAGGCATCACGCCATCGGCAATCCGTACCATTCCGGTAAACCGGCCACCACGCGGCGGGGTCCAGGTCAGCGTCAGCGCGGTCGATCCCCCCGCCGGCACCGTTACATCGATCCGTTGCTCCCGGTTGCCGTCAATAACCAGTTCCACCGGTACATCGGCGGCGTTACAACCGTAATTGACAACCCGACAGGGAATCGCGATGTTTTGTCCGACAATTCCAGTCGCGGTCTCCATCTTCTCCAGGGTTACGGCCAGGTTCCCGGTTTTCTCCCGCAACGGCAGACAGAAGACCCGACCATGCGGCACGGCGGCCTCCACCGCCAACCGTTGCGCCGGAACGACGGTACGCTGGAAATCGGACAAAATATAGATTTCGCGATTGCTCCCCGCCGTCTGCCGCAATTGTTCCGCCGCAACGGCAAATGCCGCCGCCAGAGATCCTCGCGCTCCGGTTACCCCGACCTGCCGCAAACGATGCCGGACCGCATCCTTATCCCGGGTCAAGCCGACCCCGGGACGACCGGATATCAGTACCAGCGCCGCGCTGTCGTCGGCCGTTAGAGAATTGAGGATTTCATCCGCTTTGTCCACGGCAAAATCATAGGCGGAACCTCCCGCCGCCAATGGACGCTGCATCGACATGGAATCATCCAGCACCAGCACCGCGGCGGTTTGCGCCCCGGTCCGAAAGGTAAACTTTTTGACGAAGATCCGGGTCAGCGCCAACACCAACAGCAAAATTGCCAGCAGTCGCAGTGCCAGCAACACCACCTCCAACAGACGACGGCGATAGGCGAAATAACGTTCACGCCGGACAAAAAACAGCAAGGTGGAAAATTTGACGCGCTGTTGCCGCCGCCGGAAAAAGAGATGCAACAACAGTGGCAGGATCACTGCCGGCAGCGCCCAGAGAAAAATTATCCGGCCGAAATCCATCAGAACATGGCCTCCCGTTTGGCAAAATAAGCCGCCAGGGCGCGTTCGAACGGCGTTGCCGTCGTCAAAGGGAAAAATGTAATTTCCCCGGCATCGCAGAAATCCTTGATTCGGCGGTTATAATTTCGCAACGAATGCAGAAAATATTCCCGGCACGATTCCGCCTCCAAAGCCATTGTCGCCCCGGTTTCCAGGTCTTCGAACTCCACCAGCCCGCGATAGGGGAAATGGCGTTCATTCTCGTTGAGCACCTGGAACAGGATCATTTCACAATGTTTGAAGGCCAGAAGTTGCAGCGCGTCCAGAAAATCCGGTTCGGCATCGAAAAAGTCGGAGAAAATCAAAACCAGCGAACGTTTGGGAATCTGCCCGGCAATGCGTCGCAGACAGGAACCGGCGGCAGATTGTCCTTCCGGATGCAGATTTTCCAGCCGCCGCAGCAGATCGATCAGATGAGAACGGGTACACCGGCAATCCGCCGTTTCGCGGACCTGATCGTTATAAGAGAAAAACCCCACCCCGTCGTGCTGTCGATACATCAGATACATGAAGGCCGCCGCCAGATAACAGGCGTAGTTGAACTTCATCGGCACGTCGAGATCCGGCATTCCCATCGAACCGGATTGATCCAGAACGATATAGGTGCGCAGATTGGTCTCTTCTTCAAAACATTTGACGTAAAAACGATCGCTGCGGGCATAAACCTTCCAGTCCAGATAACGAATGCCGTCGCCGGGGGTGTATTTACGGTACTCGGCAAATTCCGCCGAAAAACCGCGATAGGGCGAACGATGCAGTCCCAACAGTCCACTTTCGGCCAGATTGCGCGCCACCAACTCGATATTCTTGAGCGACTCGAGCGTTTTCGGCGGCAGATAACAATATTGCGGGGCGGTCGTCATCGGTTCAGGCCTTCGGTTCCGGGACCTGCTGCAACAGCAGTTCGATGATAGCATCGGGCGTCAGATTTTCTCCGGCGGCATGGAAATTGCATGCCAGCCGGTGACGTAATACTTCCCGGGCACAACACCGGACGTCGTCGCAACAGACATTGAGCCGACCGTTGAGGGCGGCGCGGGCCTTGGCCGCCAGCATCAGGTACTGCCCGGCGCGCGGACCGGCGCCGAAACTCAGATTTTCCCGGACAAAATCCGGTGCCTGTGCTTCACCCGGACGGGTCATCCGGGTCAGGTCGGCGCAATAGGCGGTCACGTGATCACTGACCGGAACCGCCCGAATCACCTGTTGAAAATAGAGCAGGTGCGAACCGGACAGCACCTTGTCCGGCACCACCCGACGATTGGAAGTGGTCTGCTTCAGAATGGCAATTTCCTGGTCACGGCTGGGATAATCCAGTTTGACCAGAAACATAAAACGATCCAGTTGCGCTTCCGGTAACGGATACGTGCCTTCCTGTTCGATCGGATTCTGAGTAGCCAGCACAAAAAATGGTTCCGCCAGCGGATATTTGACCCCGCCGTTGGTGACGTGCTTTTCCTGCATCGCCTCCAGCAACGCCGCCTGTGTCTTCGGCGGCGTCCGGTTGATTTCATCCGCCAGCAGCAAATTGGTGAAAACCGGACCGCGCACAAAGCGCAACTGCCGTCCGCCGCCGCCCGGCACCTCATCCAGAATATCGGCGCCGGTAATATCCGACGGCATCAGGTCGGGGGTAAACTGCACCCGCTTGAAATCCAGATCCAACACCTGCCCCAGCGTTTGAACCAGCAGCGTCTTGGCCAGACCGGGCACCCCGAGCAACAGACAATGACCGCCGGCCAGCAGGGCGATCATGATGCGGTCGATAACGTTTTCCTGCCCCACAATTACTTTGGACAATTCACGTCTAACCGCCATGAACCCCCGTTGCAGTTGCTCTAGATCGGCCGACAGGGCATTTTCATCGTAAGCCATATTACTATCCTTTTTTCGTTGCCGTCATCGTTTTTGAATGTATATTTTCCTCTTCCGGCCGACAATCAATGCGTCAGAAAGTAGGTTATGATGTCAGCGCCGATCCGGTTGGCGGTGGCCGCATCATAACCGACACTGCCGGGACGCGGCGTCCCCAGCCACCCCCCGGCAATATCCACCGGACTGTAAATCAGTTTATAGCGGTCGCCGTCTTTAATGCCGTAAAGCAGCGGATGCGTCATGCCGGGGTATTTCCGGGCGGCCACCGCGGAAAAGCCGCTGGAGGAAAATTGAAACGGACCGCGGGCAAAAAGCGGATTTTCAGGCGAAATCATTGTCGGTGTCGTCCGGGGATAAAGTCGGGACATCAGCCGACGGCAACTGAGATCGAATTCGTTCATGCCCAGAGAATTGTTGATCAGCAGGCAACCGCCGCCGTCAAGATAGCGACGCAGGGCGTCGATCCCCCGAGAAGTCAATTGAAAACTGCCGACGCCGCCGAGATAAAGGAAAGAGTAATCTTCCAGCTGCGCCAGCTCCGGATCCACATAAACCGGTTTGTCGCCGATTGCAATATTGACGTTGCGGGTCAGATAGCGCATGAATCGGGTTTCGGCGCCGGGATCGGAATTCCACCACCCCAGGGTTTTGATCTGGGCAAAAACCACGCGATCCGCACCGGAGCCGCGCGCAGCGTCATAGGCCTCGCCGACAGCATAGGCGCGACCGGTCTCGAACCAGCCGACGGCATAAGCCGCCAGATTGAGCCCCAACTCACAGGCCGAGCGCCGCCGGTAATACTGTGCCGCCGGAACCAACGTCGGATAGACGTCATCCCACCCTCCCCCCAAACCGTAGGGCGACACGATAACCGCCAGCCGGGCCCCCACATAAGCGCCGTCCAGTATCGGCGCCGCTTTAACGCCGTCATTCAGTTCTGCCGTCGTCACCGTTCGCACCAGCCGGAAAACCGGATGATCCGGCGGCAACCGCCGCAACGGCGACTCCGGCAGGATCGCCGCGATTTCCTGTTTGACACTGCGATAAAAATAGGGTGATCCCACCACCGAGTCAAACCAGACGGAACCGCCGTCCAACAGATATCGACGTAACTTGGCGCGTTCCGGCGGCGTCAAGACCACGGTTCGTCCGCCGGAGAAAAACAACACCGGCAATTCCGCCGGATTGCCGCTGAACGAGGCCAGATCGACCGTCTGCGCCCGGTATTCCATCCGGGTGAAATGCTTGAACAAACGCAGCAACCGTTGACAGTCGGCCGGAACCATATTCCAGTCGAACACCCGGGATGTCACCCCATTCGGCCAATGGTAGTCGAGATAGGAACCCCACACCACTTTGCCGATCAGGGCCGTCGGACTGGGCGGACGCTTGCGCTCGGAACGCCGCAACGGCGTTGCCGGCAACGGCAGCGGCGGAAAGGCTTCGCCGCCCTGGCGACGTTGGGCTGTCGCCGGCGGCGGCAGCCCGACCGGTTTCAGAAAATCGTTTTCTCCGGCCCGGGCGGGCAAGGTTATCAACGCCACCATGCCGACCGGGACGATAATTTTTATCCAGCGGTTCATCTCATTTCTCCTCGCCGACCATCTCGTGCCATATTTTTTCCGCCGTCACGGCTTCCCGTGAATGCGGCGCTTTTTCCCGCACCACCCGCAGATATTGTCGAGCCCTGGCCAAGTCATGCTGTTCATACCAATAACGTCCCAGGGCCAGGTCGGCTTCGATCTCCGTCTGTCGATCGGGATGCAGTCGCAACACCCGTTCCAGTCCCACCGCCGCGGCCCGGGGACGCTTCCGGGCCGACAGCACCTGCGATCGCAACAGCATCGCGGTCGAATCCATCCGGTATTCGGGATACGAATGGAACAACCGATCAAGCAGGGCTTCCGCCTCCCGGAAATGTTTCAACACCAGATGATTCCGGATGTCTATCAACATTCCGCCTGCCTGAACCGCCTGCAGCGGTGTCATCCGCCGGCGACGGGATTTCATCCGGAGATAATGGTCCATGGCGGTCGTATAACCGTCACGGTACAACGTCATATCCGCCTGAAGCCGATCGAAATCGGCTTGTCGCTCCTCCGATAGTTGTGCCCGGTCCACTGCGGCCAGCACCGCCGCGGCCGGATCGGATTGTCCCCGGCAGTCGAGCAGCAATTCGGCATAGGCGAGCCGGGCCTCGGCCAATGCTTCCCCCGATTGCAACTTGACCAGCAGATGTTGCAATTCCCGTTCCGCCGCCTCGTACTGTTCCCGTTGCAGCATATCGTCCAGCACCAGACGGCGGAAAAAGATCATGACCACGTCCGGCGCTACCGCTTCCCGCTGTTGCAACAGCTTGCGATAGAAACTCCGGGCCGATTGAGTCAGCTTCAATGCCGGCAACGCCTCGGCCAGAAAACGGTATCCTTCCGGCGGCAACCCCGACGTCTCCTCCTGATGCAGGGCTCCTTTTACCATTGTCACCGCCGCGGTATCGTCGGGCGGGGCAAGGTCATAACGCGGCGCCACCGCCACCTGCTGCCGCATGGTGCCGGAAGACGTCCGCATGGTTACGGTATAATCGCCCGGGGTGAAATAATAATGCGCGGTAGCCGTTCCGGACGAAGAGGTTCCGTCGCCCCATCGCCACGAATGCACCGCGCCGACCGGCGTCACCCGAAGGGGAAACATCCGATAGCCGTCGGCTTCCAGCATCGGCCCGGCAGTCCAGGTGAAATCCGGGCGCGGTTTGCCGTCAGGACGCAACAGCGTTCCCACCCGCGTCGACAGTACCGGAGTGAACGCTGCCGCCGGAATCGGCATCGGTTTTTTGGCCCCGGGCGGCAGCCAGGCGGCGATTTCATAAAAAACATTGCGATTATTGGCATGAAGATATTCGAAGTCGTAATCGCCCGGTGACAGCGTAACGGTGCCGCCGTATCGACCGCGCAACCCTTCATAAACACCATGTCGCCCCGGCCACGACGCCACCGGTTTCCCGCCGAGCAGCAAGAATGAGGCATCCGTGGATGCCGTGAAAAAGTGGTATTCACCGGGGTGGTCAATCCGGATGAAACCACGATAGCATTGCAGGATATCTGCGTCATTTCCCAACGGATTCAATCCGGCAAATACCTGTGGAGCCCAGTCCGCTCCCGCGTCGTGCCCCTCCCGCCAATTGCGGCGGAAGTCCGCAATGGAATCGATCCGATGGCCCGGATAACGCCGGCGATAACCCACCAATCCGGAACGC
>JAQUZV010000117.1 GCA_028691155.1 Victivallales bacterium | reverse complement strand
ATATCACGGTCAACAACAATATGATTCCGTTCGACCCGGAAAAGCCCTATATTGCCAGCGGGATCCGGATCGGCACCCCGGCGGTGACGACCCGCGGCATGAAAGAAGCGGAAATGCTGCGGATCGCCGACTTCATCAACCGCGCCATTGCGGTCATGGACGACGAAGCGGCGCTGGCGGCCATCGGCGAAGAGGTCAAGGCCTTTACCCGGCCCTTTCCGCTGCCTCAGTTCTAATTTACCAAGGATGAAGATAAAATGATTGATTTGAAACTGATCCGGGAAAACCCGGAACTGGTTAAGGCGACCTGCCTCAAGCGCGGCTGCGAGGTCGATATCGACGCGCTGGCCGCGCTCGACCGCGAACATCGTGAAACGTTGCAGCAGGCCGAATCGCTGCGCGCGGAACGCAACCGCCTCAGCAAGGAATGTCGGGACAATCCCGACGCCCGGGTTCGGGTCAAGACCATGAAGGAAGAGCTGGCGGCGCTGGAAGAACGCACCGCCGTGCTCGCCGGTGAAATCGACGCCAAGCTCAGCTGGCTGCCCAATCTGATCGACGACGCCGTTCCCCAGGGCGCAACCGACGCCGACAATCAGGAAATCCGCAAAGTCGGCGCTTTGCCGCAATTCGATTTCACCCCGCGGGATCATCAGGAACTCGGCGAACTGCTCGGGATCATCGATACCGCCCGCGGGGCAAAAGTGGCGCAGGCCGGTTTCTATTACTGGAAAGGCCGGGGGGCGCAATTGTGCCAGGCGATGTTCTATTGGACTCAGATGGAATTGGTCAAGCGCGGCTTTACGCTGTTCATGACCCCCTGCGTGGCCAAGGAGCAGACCCTCTACGGCACCGGCTATCTGCCGTTTTTCGCCGACCAGACCTATGCGATGAAAGATGAGGATCTGGCCCTGATCGGAACTTCGGAGCAGACCCTCGTCGGCTACCATGCCGATGAAATTCTCGACGGCGACCGGTTGCCGCTGTGCTATACGGCCTACACCCCGTGCTTCCGGACCGAATCCGGCAGTTACGGCAAGGCGTCGCGCGGGATTTTCCGGGTGCACCAGTTCCACAAGGTCGAACAGATTATTTTCTGTCGTCCGGAGGATTCGGTGAAGTATCACCAGGTCTGTCTGGCCAACGAAGAATATCTGTTGCAGCAGTTGGGACTGCCGTATCACGTGGTCAATGTCTGCCTCGGCGACATGGGGGCTCCCGGTTATCGCAAGTTCGACATCGAAGCCTGGTATCCCGGTTTCAATGCCTACCGCGAAGTCACCTCCAATACCAATTTGACCGACTTCCAGTCCAACCGCCTCAAAATCCGGTTCAAGGACAAGGACGGCAACAAGGGATTGGTTCATACCATCAGCGCCACGGCGGTGACCGACCGCGTCGCTATTGCCATTCTGGAAAATTACCAGCAGGCCGACGGGACGGTGATGGTGCCGGAAGTGCTGCGGCCGTTTACCGGTTTCGACCGGATTGAACCGCAGAGCTGAATCCGGTGCCTCCGCTGACGGCAATCGGCCGGGTGGGATCGATGGTTATCCATTCGTATCGCTCCCGGCCTTTTTGTGACTATACGTATATCCGGGAGACAACCGCTTCGACTCAGGCCGGAAGCGCCGGTTCCAGGCGGCGGGCATAGATCGACTGGATCAAGCCGAGATAAATCATGGTGGAAAGTACAAACGATCCCCCGTAGCTGACCAGCGGCAGCGGGACTCCGGTAATCGGCATGATGCCGATGCTCATGCCCATATTGACGAAGGAGTGCATGAAGATCATTGCCGCCGTACCGACGCCGATATAACGTCCGAAATCGTCGCGGGATAGAATGGCCGCCCGCAAGGCCGAAACAATCAGCAGAACATAACAGGCGACCAGCAGACAAACCCCCATAAAACCGGTCTCTTCCGCAATCACCGAAAAAATAAAGTCCGTGTTGGATACCGTCTGCGGCAGAAATCCCAGCAGATTCTGGGTTCCCTCCATGAATCCCTTGCCGGTCAAACCGCCGCTGCCGACCGCCAGTTTGGCCTGCAACTAGTTCCAGCCGCGCCGCTTCAAATCCTTTTCCGGGTGAAGAAAAACCTCGATTCGTTCCCGCTGATAGGTTTTCAGAATCGGTCGAACCTGATAATATTCGTTGAGGACTTCCGTTGTTCCCAACGTAAAAATCGCCAGCGCACCGATGAGAATGTATTTCCATTTGAAATCGGAGATGAAGATGACGGCGGCGGTAATGGGAATCAGAATCATGGCACTGCCCAAATCCGGTTCCTTCAAGATCAGCAGAAACGGAATGGCCACCACCAGACCGGCCAGAATCAGATGTGAAATCCGGTTGATGTTGAAACCCCGGAGCACCATCAGCCGGGACAGCAGCAGCAGCACAGCGATTTTGGCGAATTCCGAGGGCTGCACCCGCATCGGTCCAAACTGCAGCCAGCGCCTGGCGCCGTAAACCTTGATTCCGTGCGTCAGCACCACCACCAGCAGGATCAGGCAGATGACATAGAAAATCCAGCTCAGACGCATCATGATCCGGTAGTCCAGCAGCGCCAGCAGCAACCAGCAGCAAAAACCAAGGAAAACCCATTGCAGCTGTTTGCCCCAGAACTCGACGGCGGATGAGCCGATCTGCTGTCCGGTGCCGTAAATGAACATCACTCCGATGAAGATCAAACAGGAAAAACCGGCAATCTGCAACATATCGGTCCGTTGCCAAAGTCGATGCAGGGCACTGCCGAACCAGGACATGCGATTGGCAATTTCCGGCATGTTGAAGTCACCCTATTTCTTATTGACTGCCCGGTCCGGACGCCACCGGCCCGGGCATGCGGTCGCACTTCGATTATAATTCGAATGTCTGGGACCGGTTGGGACCGACGGAGACAATTCCAATTTCCGCGTCCACCAGTTCCGCCAGACGTCTCAAGTATTTTTTTGCCTTTTCCGGCAGATCGTCCCAGCAGGAAACATGGTCGGTGGAACACATCCAGCCCGGAAGCGTTTCATAAACGGGTTTGACCTTGTAAAGCAGACGGCTGTCAGACGGCATCTCTTCATAACGTTTGCCGTCAATATCATAGGCCACGCAAAGTTTTACTTCCGGCAGGCGGTCGAGTACATCCAACTTGGTGATCGCCAGTTTGTTGATCCCGTTGACCATGCAGGAATAACGCGAAGCGACGGCGTCGAACCAGCCGCAACGCCGCGGCCGCCCGGTTGTGGCCCCGTATTCATTCCCCGCTTTGCGGAGCGCTTCGCCTTCCGGCCCATGCAGTTCGGTTTGGAACGGACCTTCGCCGACCCGGGTCGTGTACGCTTTGATGACCCCGTAAACATCCTGAATATAGCGCGGCGACAATCCCGACCCGGTGCAGGCGCCGCCGGAAGTGGTATTGCTGCTGGTCACAAACGGATAGGTGCCGTGATCAACATCCAGCAACGCGCCCTGAGCTCCTTCGAACAAGATATTCTTTCCGGCCCTGGCGGCCTGGTTTACCTCCAGCACGGTATCCTTGATGTAAGGTTTCAGATATTCCGCCGCCGCCTTGAGCTGAAGCCATTCCGCGTCGATATCCAGCGTTTCCTGTCCGGCCGCCGCAAAGATCCGATTATATTTTTCCGCCTGTTCGGTGAAATGCACCCGGAACTCCGCCAGGTCGAGCAACTCCAGGGCCCGGATGCCGCAACGGTCGGCCTTGTCGGTATAAGCCGGACCGATGCCGCGTTTGGTGGTACCGATCTTTTTCCCTTCGGCCAACTGTCCTTCCTTCATGGCGTCCATCAACTTGTGGTAGGGCATAATCAAATGCGCCTTGTCGCTCAACTGCAGATTTTTCACCGCAATGCCGCGTTTGATCAATCCTTCCATTTCCTCCTGCAGCGCCAATGGATCGACCACCAGTCCGTTGCCGATGATGTTGATGGTGTCGGGACGAAAAATACCGGAAGGAATAAGGTGCAGCACATATTTCTGATCGCCGATTTCCACCGTATGACCGGCGTTGTTGCCGCCCTGAAACCGAATCACCATGTCCACATCGCGGGTGAGTACGTCAATGATTTTGCCCTTGCCTTCATCGCCCCACTGGGCGCCAACTAAAACCGTTACCGACATGTTCCCATCCTTATCGTAATATTGAACACAGGTCCTTCCCTGCTTTGTGCTTCTGAAACAAACCAGCTTACCATAATGTGACGCGGGAAAAATACAACCCGGCAAGCGGAAAAAAGCCGGTAAATAGCGGGATGGTACGATCGGAGCCGGAAGCGTTTCCGTCAGCTTTCTCGTTCCGGTCCCAGGTCGGGAAAAGCCGCGGCAACAATGGCGGTGCAAGAGCGTAATTCGGGGTGGTTGAGGAGAAATTATATTTTTTTATAATAAATTCAATTTGGCGGCATTGACATTTTGACTTTGCTTAATATACTACAATGCAAAATCTCAATAAGAGAACCGAAGCAAGACAACCTTTAACCTTGAGAGCAGGGGAGGTAATGCCATGGGACGTACGATTTGCCCCTATTGCGACATTGAAGTAAGCGAAAGCGCTATTGAAGCGGAAGACGGGTGCTGTCCGGAATGCGGCGCCGTGTTGACGGCTTCCTCGCTCTGGGACGATGACGACAATGACGATCTCAGAGATGATGACGATCTCGACGAAGAGAGCGAAAACGAAGAAGACGAAGAATTCTATGACGAAGAAGACGAATTCGACGACGATTATTGATTCCGATCGCAACTACTTCCTTTTTTGATCCCCAATCACTGTTTATCATTAAGTGTTATGCCGTGATCCGGCGGCGGCGGGAGAGATATCGTCTCCTCCGACGCCGGGATGACCGTGCGAAAATCATTCCGCGGCAGCCGTTGCCGCTTTTTCGGAACGTAAGTGAGGACTGTTTTCGGCGTCGTCGTCATGGTAGGGTGTGGCGATGCCGTATGCTTCAGCGTTTGGGGCCGGCCGCTTTCGGATTTTCCCGATCGGCCAGAAAATCCAGGCAGACCCGTGCCGCATTGGCGCCGGCATTGTCGCTGCCGCATTGCAGCATGGTCCGAACGCGATCCATGTCTTCAACCACTTCTTCCCGCCGGGTTCCGCCGGGGAGAATTTTTTCGATGGCCGGAACCAGCAATTCCGGTCCCACCTGCCATTGCAGAAATTCTTCGAACACCGTTTTGTCGGCAATAATATTGACCATGGTGAAATGGCCGCGGAACAGCTTGACCAGCATTCTGGCCACCCAGAACGTAATTTTGTTCAGACGGTAACACACTACCAGCGGCAAGCCGGAAATGGCGCATTCGACGGTGACTGTTCCGGACGCGGCCAGACCGGTGCCGGCCTGCTGTTGCCACCGGCGGGTATCGCCGAGGGTCAGTTTGATTTCGGGCAACTCGGGATGACGATGACGGTAAGCCACCAGTTTTTCCGTGACCTTGCCGCAGATGCGTTCGCGCGGCGTGGACAGGACAAATCGCAGTTCGGGATGGCGTCGGTGCAGGACACAAACGGTATCGAGCATCGAGTCCAACAGCAGTTCCACTTCGTGATTGCGGCTGCCGGGCAACAGCAGAAAAATATTGGGATCGCGGACCAGCTCCGGGTCGCGTTGTTCGTTGATGATATCCACCAGGGGGTGACCGGTAAAAATCGTGTGTTCGCCCAGACGGGTATGGGCATAGGTTTCGGTTTCGAAGGGGAAAATCACCATCATCCGGGAACAGTAACGCGCCAGCTTGGGAATGCGGTGTTTGCCCCAGGCCCATACCTGCGGGGTGACATACCAGATCACCGGAATTTTGAACCAGTACATGAGTTGGGCAAAACGCAGGTTGAAGCCGGGGTAATCGATCAACACCACCGCGTCGGGGCGTTCCCGCCGCGCCCGGCGGACCAGTCCGAAAAAAATTCCCAGAAAGGTGAAAATATGTTTGAACACCTCGACCAGACCGACCACGCCGAGTTCGGTGGAGTCGACAATGATTTCCATGTCGGTTCGCTGCATTTCCGGTCCGCCCATTCCCGCCATATGGATGGTTTTGCCCCGGACGGACGCTTCGGTCTGCAGTTCGCGCGCCAACCGGGCGCCATACATGTCGCCCGAGGCTTCACCGGAAATAATCCAGACGTTATAATCGTATTGCATCGGTTTTCTTTCGCTTGGGTTCAGTGATCTGTTTGCCGGTTAATGTAAAACCGTTCCGGTGATTTTTCCACTGTTCTTTGTCTTTCCGCCCCGGAAATAACCAATGAGGCGAAGACGCAAACTAATTGTAAATTTTATGTTGCGTCAGGTTTGCATATTGGCATTTTCCGGGTACTTTACTTTTACTTCCGAAACCGGTTGCAAACGGCAATCTATAAACTCTATCGGCAATTGAAGAGAGACGGCAATAAAATGAGTGATGCGATCAAGCATGAATGCGGCATAGTACTGATTCGGCTGCTGAAGCCGCTGCAATTTTACAAGGAAAAATACGGCAGCATCTTTTACGGGTTCAACAAACTCTACCTGCTGATGGAAAAACAGCATAATCGCGGTCAGGACGGCGCCGGGATTGCCGCCGTCAAATTCGATGTCGATCCCGGCTATCGTTATATTTCCCGCGAACGCTCCAATTCCGTCACCCCGATCAAGGATATCTTCCGCAAAGTAAATCAGGAACTGAGTGAGACTTTCCACAATCATCCCGAGGAAGTGAAGGATCCGCAGTGGCTGAAAAACAATGTTCGCTTCGCCGGAGAACTGTTTCTCGGCCACCTGCGCTATGGCACTTTCGGCAAGAACAGCATCGAGGCCTGCCATCCGTTTATCCGCGAGAACAACTGGATGAGCCGCAACCTGGTCATTGCCGGCAATTTCAATCTGACCAATGTCGACCAGTTGTTCGAAACCCTGATCGGAATCGGGCAGCATCCCAAGGAATATTCCGACACCGTCACCATTATGGAAAAAATCGGCCACTTTCTGGACGAGGAAAACAACAGTATGGTGCGGCAATACAAGCAGGAAGGATATTCCAAGCCGGAGATCAGCCGTCTGATTGCCAAAAATATCGATCTCGGCGCCATTATCAACAACTCCTGTAAAAAGTGGGACGGCGGTTTTGCCATTTGCGGTCTGATCGGTCACGGCGATGCGTTCGTATTGCGTGATCCGGCCGGGATTCGCCCTGCAT
>JAQUZV010000116.1 GCA_028691155.1 Victivallales bacterium | reverse complement strand
AAGATTTCCCCGGTAACAGCGAACGGGTAGCCCCGGAATCCGGTTCAGGAAAACAAAATTTCGGCGGCGGCCCTGCCGCTTTCACTCCGGGAATAATGAAACAGGAACATGAGTTCCGGTTGCGGCAAGGAGGAGATTTATGCTACCCAATAATACCAATTTCACTCCGCTTGCCTTTATGCGTCCGCTCATGGGCAAGTGTTATTGTAACGATTTTTATGACCGGCTGGAAGTATACCGCTATTTCATGCGGCCCCGACTGGTGGCTTTCCGCCATGATGACGGCAGTTGGCACATCCGACGAAAATACCGCCTGATCTACTCGGAAAAATTTGTGGTCAAAATAGCTGATAAATACTTGGCATCAAAATTGAACCGGCCATAAAGCCACCGTGGCCGGGCATCAGATTTCGATCCGCGGCAGGGAAACAACAAACGTCGTGCCCTGTTGCGGAGAGGAAAGACACGAGACCTTGCCGTGCAGGTATTTTTCCGCCAACAGTTTTATGCTGTAAGTTTCCGGTCCGCGCACCCCTTCGACAGAAGAATAATGCCGGAACAACCGCCGTTGCCCTTCTTCGGAAATAAACCCATTGTCGTGAATCCGGAAAATAATATTTCCCTCCCGGCAGGCACATTCGGCCCCGACATAATCCCCGGACGGCGTCGCCTGCAACGCATTGCCGAGCATGTGACGGAAAATCTGCCGGAGCAAGCGCCCGTCGCTCCGGAAAAAAATCTTTTCGGAACTGTCGTTGATTCGGATTTCCTTTCCCTGACAACGCAGTTTCGATTGCAGCTTATGAACCACATCCTGCAACAGACAATAGGAATTGATATCACCGATCTGAAGCTCCAGCCGGTCTTCTTCCGCGGCCACCAGATCTTCCTGATACCGGATCACATCGTGTATCTCATGCGCCAGCGAACATGTTTCCTCAAAAACCGTATCCCGGGAATAGGGATTTTCCCGGACATAATCCAAGCGGGTCATCAGTTGTTCGGAGAGCCGGGATAAATCCCGTAAGAACACATTCTCGAATTGCTGTTTCCGTTTGACCTCCCCGATATTGCGGAGGATGAATTTGATGAAGCGCTCGCCGTAAATGTAAAGCGGAGTCGCCCAGACCTGAAACACAACCTCTTCCTTGCCGACCCGGTTGAGAGTGTATTCTCCCGACGCCTTGAGGTTGCGTCTCGCTTCGTTCAACGCCCGGAACGCCCCGCACTGTTCACATTTGGACGAACACCCGCACCCGCCGGGAGTCTCCTCCGCATTGACACAGGAAAAAATATCCCCCAACTTCCGTCCCTCGATCTTTTGCGATCCGTCCCGGTCGATAAATTCATGAAGATGCCGGTTGCCGTAGACCGCCTCCCGTTGCGAGTTCAGCATCAGAACCATATCGGGAATATTATTGAAGAATTCCCCGAGGCTGCCGCCGAACAAATCGCGTGACGACTCGACGCCACGATTCCGATCGAAAATGCAGCCGTTGTAAATACTGTTGTCAATACTGTTGTCCATGCTTCCCCCGCAGTTGCCTGCATTAGGATTGGCTCCCTTACAGCTATTATAAAGGCCGTAGTCGTAAAACTCAACATCAGCACCATATAATTAATAAATATCTTTATGTTTTCTCATCCGGAAATAACTGTCGCCCCGAAAAAATAACAGTGAAACACCCCGCCGCAGCGGCACGCATCGCCACCCCGCTCCGGACGGCAACATGTTGCTTGCCAATGACAATAAACGAATCAACCATGTCTCGGCCCGGACTAACTCCCGACGGCGGTGGTTATTCCGGGAAAAATCGACGGGAACTCCGCGCGGACGCGGCGTGTCCGTTCCCGCCGGAACGGACTGGAAAACGTTTTTTTTGCATTTTTTTTTAATTGCACCGAGAAATTTCCGATATTTACACTAAATTACTCTTTTGTTTGTCAATGTTTGTCTTTATTCTGCGGAATATGGAACAGTGAAACTTTCATAAGGGAACAGATATGGGAAACCTCAAGAAAAAACGTCGTCGCAAGATCGCTCAGCACAAACGGAAAAAGCAGCTCAAGGCCATGCGTCATAAGAACAAAAAATAACGCTTTTTTGTTTTCTGTGCTTTATTAATACCCTCGATCCTTTATATTAGGATCGAGGGTTTTTAATTTTTATCCGCCTAATTGTGTGGAGGGTTAAAGTGAAACAACTGATCCTGGTGTTATTGTGGCTCGGCTTAAACACCGCCGCAACAGCAGACAGCCGGGAAATTTCCCGCGATGAATTCCCGCCGGAAGAGGAGAACAAAGTCGAAGATTATTCCGACATCGATATCCCGCAGGGAAAATCCGATGCCCTGGCGGCATTTTCCGAATACATGCTGGCCAAAACTCCGGAACAACGCCTGGAAAAACTGCTGAAAACCATCGATGCCGACCCGCTGGCAACGGTCCCGCTGGGTTGCTTTATCCGTGAACTCGACGGCATCCACGAACGCAGAAATTTTCAGAACCGCCTGATTGACCTGTCCCGTCGTCATCCCGCCGCATTGCGACTGGGCATCGCCGCCGCCTATTTCCTCAGCCAGGAAAAACAGCAACTGAAAATGCTCGACCTGGTCAATGCCTGTCTGGACACCGTGGACACCGATCATCCGGATCCCCGGGAACTGACGGCGATAACCGACCTGATCAGTCTGGCCGCCCGGGGCTATATTCAAACGGAACGCTATGTCGAGGGAGACGAGTTCTTTCGCCGCTATCTCGACCGGAAGGATATGACCGGCAATCTCCGTTTTCTGGCCCACGCCCTGATGTTCTATAATTCGGCCCGGGAAAAGGGCCGGGACGAATCCGGATTCTGGTGGTTCTCCGAAACGTCGCAGGAACGCTATAAACGAATTTACGGCGAACTGGAAAAAGACCTGCAACAGACGGTGGAAAAAGCCGATCAGGATCCGGCCGACATCCTGCCGGTTTTGGAGATCTGCCGTAAAAACGAGGAATACCGTTTCGGCGCCGACCTCGCTTTCCAAATGCTGGCCGGCAATCCCGACGAAGCCAAATTGCTCGCCTTTCTGGCCATTTATTATGACAACTGCAACATGTCGGAAGAATCGTTCCGGATCTGGCGGACGATCGTCGCCCGGGCTCCGATGCAAATCCGTTTTTCCCTGGAACTGGCCAAAGCGGCGGAAAAAGCAGGTCACGACGATATTGCCATGGCGGCCTACCGCAATTACCTGAGAACCAATCCGAACGACCCGGCCGTTATCGGGCGGCTGAGCATACTGTGTCTCCGCCACGACCAGGCACATGAAGTGATTGCCATCTGCGAACCGTTGCAGAACCACCCCCTGACGCTGTGCCTGTGCGCCGGAGCCTATCGCCGGTTGAAACAATATGACCGGGCGTTGGAACTGTTGCAGCGTTGTGAAACCGAAGCCGTCAAGATGAAAATACCGAAGTTGCTCAATAATAATTTTTACCGTGACATGGCCTTTCTTTACGACCAATTGGGGCAAGTAAATAAAGCGGAAACCATTCTCAAAGCACAACTGGCCCAAAATCCGAAAGATCCGATCGCCGCCAATGCCCTGGGTTATATTTGGGCCGACCATAATCTCCATTTGCCCGAGGCACAAAAGCTGATTGCCGAAGCCGGCCGGGAAATACCCGACAGCCCGGCAATTACCGACAGCATGGCCTGGGTGTTGTACCGTCAGGGCAAATTCCAGGAAGCGGCCGTCGCCATCGAACAGGCCATGAAACAATCGGGCCGGATTCCCGACGCCATTCTGGCCGCTCATGCCGGAGACATCTACTTCAGCCTGAAACAACCGGAAAAGGCCCGGCATTACTGGCAGTTGGCATTGCAGATCTATGATCCCGACGGCGAAATCGACCGGGCGGCCCTGAAAGCGAAAATCGCCGCACTCACTCGGCCCGGAACTGCCGCCGCCGCGCCTGCCGCCACTCCTGACCGGAAGGGAAAGGCCGATTTATGAACTCCAAACCGCAGTCTCTGGCCATTGACGGCGGCCCCCCCGTCCGCCCCCGTCCCTGGCCCCAATGGCCGTATTTTGCCGAAGATGAAATTCAGGCCGTCGCCGAAGTACTGCGTTCCGGCCGGGTCAATTATTGGACCGGACCAATTTTCTCCGGCGACGACGGCAGCGCCATTCGCGGCCTGACCGGTCGGTTCGAAACGGAATTCGCCCGCTGGATCGGGACCAAATATGCCGTGGCCGTCCCCAACGGGACCCTGGCCCTGGAGCTGTGCCTGTATGCGCTCAACATCGGTCCCGGCGATGAAGTGATCGTCCCCAACCGCACCTATATTGCCTCCGCACTGGCCGTTGCCGTACGCGGCGCCATTCCGGTCTTTGCCGACATCGACCGCAACAGCCAGAACATCTCCGCCGCCACCATTCGTCCCGTCCTGACACCCCGAACCCGGGCGATCATCTGCGTCCATCTCGGCGGATGTCCCTGCGAAATGGCGGAAATCATGGCCCTGGCGGAAGAACACCACCTCAAAGTTATCGAAGATTGCGCCCAATGCCTGGGCGCGAAGTACCGCGAACGGAGGCTCGGATCAATCGGCCACATGGCCGCATTCTCGTTCTGTCATGACAAAATCATGACCACCGGCGGCGAAGGCGGCATGATTACCGTAAACCGGCCGGAACTCTATTGTCGCGCCTGGTCCTACAAAGATCATGGGAAAAACTTTCATCGCTATCAGCTCCCGCTGCACCATCCCCTGGCCGATGCCGCACTGGCGGCCAGGCAAACCGACTACACCAGCATCGGCACCAACTGGCGGATGACGGAAATGCAGGCGGCCATCGGTCTCCGCCAACTGACCAAAGTCCCGGAATGGGTGGTTATCCGACGGCGTTTCGCCGCCATGCTCGATGCCGGTTTGGCCGACGTCCCCGGGCTCATTGTGCTGCCGCCGCCGCCGCCACATTTTTACCATGCTTATTACAAGTACTATGCGCTGTTGCGAATTGAAAAACTGGCGGAGGGATGGACCCGGGATCGGGTCATTGCCGCCATTAATGCCGAAGGCGTCTTCTGTACTTACGGCAGTAACTGGGACCTGGGACGGGAAGACGTCTGGAACACGACAATCGATCCGATTTCCGGAAGTTGCCGCCAGCTCCGCCTGTCGGAGCCATTGCCCAACGACCATTATTTCGGCCTCCGCAGTATGATGTTTCAGGTGCATCCAACGCTGAATGAAGAAGCTATACAGGACACCATTGCCGCGGTAAGGAAAGTACTGGCGGCCGCGGTCACACCATAACCATCTTTTATCGGGGAAGAAATTCATGAAAGAGATCAGCAATCTGGCGGCAACGGCAAGCGCATTCCGACATACCAGGGAAATTCTGTTCCAACCGTTCGATATCGTCGTCTGGCTGGTGTTGGCGTTATGCGCCTGGCTGAGCCAGCTCGGCTCGGAACTGGGAGCGTGGGGCAACAACTTGCTTAAATCGCTGTTACGGACAAAATTCGGCCACAATCACAACTTTCTCTTAAAAATCAGAGCCGGAGATTATTCCGACCTCAAAGAATGTGTTGCTTCGGTCGAAAATTTCTTGTCTTCCGTCAATCCGATCTGGCTGGTTCTGGGCTTGATGTTGTTCCTGGCGCTGTGGTTGCTGCTGCTGTGGATCCGGGCTCAGGCGCAGATTGTTTTTATTGACAATCTGGTGCATCGTTCCACCCGGTTTATGGCTTCGTTTCGGGAACATTTCCATAACGGCAACTCGATTTTTCTCTGGGAGATCGTTTACTCCATGGTCTCGCCGTTACTGATGTTTTCGGTCGGCATCATGCCGTTGCTGCTGGCCTTGCCCTGGCTGAAAAGCTGTATCGAAGCGAAGACTTTCCTGCCTCCGGGCGAAATGGCCATCACCGGGATGGTTATTGCCGTCACGCTGGTATTTTTCGTTGCTCTGCTCATGAAACTGCTGCTTTTCTATTTTTATCAGTTCATCATCCCGATTGTTTTCATCCGCAACTGCAACGCCTTCCGTGCCACCGCCATCGGCGCCGGCCTGTTCAAAAACCATACCTGGACCTTCATCAAATATGTCATCCTGTATGTCGTGCTGATGCTCGTATTCAGCACTTTGCTGTTTGCCATCATCATTGCCACCTGCTGTCTGGTCATGCTGCCCATGATGATCCCCTATGTCTGGGCGGTACTACTATTGCCGGTACTGGTGTTTTTCCGTCTTCTGGGGCTGGAACTGCTCAATCAGTTGTACAAGCACCAAATCTGGTAATTGTCATCAAAAACCATAATCCCGCTTATGGCAACCGATTTGCCCGTTGCTTTTTTCACCGCCGTGGCTATATTGACGGGCAATAACGCATCAACCGGAGTAAACGGGAATGGGAAAAGCGTTTTTGTCACTTGTACTGCTGACCATATTTTCGCTGTCGGGCTGGGCCATCCAGGACCGCAGTCTGATCGACGACCGGGAAAACTGGGATTTCATCATTGATTATTACCACGCCAATATTGCCAAGCGCCGCCAACTGTTGCAGGAACTCCAGTCCCGGCTGCAAAGCGAAATAAAAAGATTCGATCGGGAATGCCGGAGAGTCGACCAGCGCAGCGATGAACTGCGCTTTCTGCTCTGGAACCAGAGCGGCAATGAAGTGTTCGGCATTTCCCTCTACGGCAAACAGATCACCGACCTGAGCACCTCGTTCGATCAGGACATGGACGTTCTGGACAAATTCCTGAAGTCACTGGAATCATATCGCAGTCGTTACCTGGTCATGGAGGCAACCATGACCGGGATGGTCCGGAAAAAGGAAACTTTTGGGCGCAAGGAAAAAATTGTCCAATGCATCGACGACCTCCGGTTCTATCAATGCACGATCGCCCGGTTCATCACCGAATGCCAAAGCCGCGCCGAGCGAGGGAAAAAAATTCAACAGAGCCTGCACCACCTGGAAGAGGAAAACCAGGCGCGTCAGGAGAAACTGATGAAGGAGATCATTTTCAGCCGGAACAATAATTTCTTCTCGCTGCTGCCCAATATTCCACTGCTTTTCGGTTTGTGGTGGATCGATGTGGCCAGATGGCTGGCCGTGCAGATTCCCGACGACCCCTTCTTCTGGCGCAACTTTCTGCTCATGGCCCTGCTGGTCTGGCTGCCGCTGTTCTTCTCCGGCCGGATGGTCTTCCTGGGG
>JAQUZV010000115.1 GCA_028691155.1 Victivallales bacterium | reverse complement strand
GGGAACAGTGCCATCCCGTCCTGGACATCAATTTTCATCCCGAAATCTGGGAGGAATGCGTTCGGGCGCACTGCGGCTATACCGTCTGGAGTTTCGACTCCAACGCCGTCAACGCGCTGGACGGCATCGACCCGGCCCTATTGCGGCCGGAAGACCGCCTTTTCCTCTTCAACCGCCGGGAAACGGCAATGATCGCCCCTCTTCACGCGCCGACCCGATACCTGCCGTTCTCGGCCGGTCCCGATTTCGAGCGAACCCCTCGCCGCCGTGATTTTCAATACGACCTGGCCTTCGTCATGAGCTCCTATCACGATACCCGGCAGCAGGCGGAACGCGACTTCCTGAGTCAAAAAGCAACCGCAAACACCACGGAACGGCGACGGCTGGAACTGGCGCATGAAATGAGCCGAATCATCATCGACCTCATGCAGCACACCTGTAACGACGGCGACATCGCCGGACATTGGGACCTTCTGGCCCGACAGTGCGGCATCGATCCGCTGGGCCGCGCCCCCGCCGCCCGCCACCGCTTTTTCCGGGGACTGGGACAACTGATCTCCGCCCGACAGCGGGAAAACTGTCTGCGCGCCCTGGGGGAAGCCGGAATCGCCACCGCCGTCTTCGGCGACCCGTTCTGGTCCCGGGTGACGGCCGACTACGCTACCCTGCACTATTACGGTCCGGCGGATTATGCCGCCCTGCCGGAAATTTACAATGCCGCCAAAATCAACCTCAACCTGACCCAGGTCCAGAATCTGGACAGCGTGCCGCAGCGCATTTTCCACCTGCTGGCCGCCGGCGGCTTCACCCTCACCAACGGCGCCCCGGCACTCACCGAACTGTTCCAGCCGGGTTCCCAACTACAGACCTTCGCCGACCCGAATACGATGGTCGCCACAGTCCGCCACTACCTGAGTCGGGACCGGGAACGAATCAAAACGGCCGAACGCGGCCACGATACCTTTATGCGCCATCACCGTATGGCCGACCGGCTGCGTCGGATTTTTCCGACGCCGGAATAAGTCTTTCGCCCCCGACACCGTACCGCCGAAGAAAAAAAATCGAAAAATATGGAAAAACAGTATAAAGCGGAATAAAAACGGCCGATAATAATAGCTTGTCGAGCAGAGAAGGATTCTCAATTGCCGGCTTTCCGGGTACACAGGGAGTGTTCCGGAAGTAAAAATTTAACCTCTGACAAGGACGTCAGAGAAAAATCCAAAGGAATGGAACCATGCGAATTCAGAACAACACTGCCGCGTTCAATGTCTGGGCCAATTACAGCACCAATCTCGCCAAAATGCAGTCTTCGATGAGCAAACTCTCCACCGGGGAAATCGCCACAACCGACGATCCGGCCGGAGTCGGCATCAGCGAACGCATGCGCGCCCAGATCGATTCGGTCTCCATGGCCCGGCAGAACACCGACAACGCCATCTCCATGATGCAGACCGCCGATTCGTGGCTGCAGAAAATCAACGACCAGTTGTCCCGGATGAAGGAATTGTCGGTGGAAGCGGAAAGCGGCACCCTCTCCGACAGCGATAAATCCAACATTCAGGTCGAGTTCAAGGCGATGCAGGATGAAATCACCCGTATCACCTCCAAGTACACCGCGGCCGCCAAATTCAACGGCTTGTATCTGTTCCGCGGCGGCGACGGCTCGGCCGATACCGACGGCGACAAGGTCGGCACCGGAGAAATCTCCGTCCAGGTCGGCGCGGACGTCAACCAGAAGATCACCATTTCCCTCAATGACCTTCAGGTTACCAACACCCAGTCCATCGGTTCGATCCACACCTATTCCTACGGGGACGGCACCACGGTTCTCGGCTCCAGCCACGACAGCGTCACCTGGGCCAGCGTCATCGACTCCTCGCAGATGAGCATCGGCGACAGCAACGTGGTCGGCAAACTCGAAGTGGCCATCGACTACGTGGCCAGTGCCCGCGCCTCCGTCGGCGCGCAGCAGAACCGGATCGAACAGACCAACAGCGGCTTGTTGGCCTATGAAGACAACCTGACCGCGGCGGAAAGCCAGATCCGGGATATCGACATGGCGCAGGAAACCACCGAATTCTCGAAATATCAAGTTCTGACCAACGCCGCCAATGCGATGTTGGCCCAGGCCAATCAGCTGCCCCAGAACGTATTGCAGCTGCTCGGCTAGAATTATTGATCCGGTTGCCGCAGTGATGGGAGTGATGCTCCCGACTGCGGCTTCCCGGCAACGGGTGTTTTTCCACAGCAGGTTTGAAGTTAAACTTTCCGGCCGGAAGGTTAGCGTTTGGAATCGAAGACGACTTTTCCGGATTATCCTAGGCAATCGGGAAAAAATGTCGGAAGTTCCAGTTTAAAAAGATCCCGGCGACAACCGCCGGGGCAACCTCTGACAAGGAAGTCAGGGAAAAACACAAGGGAGTGAAACAGAAAATGCGAATCAACAACAACACAGCCGCTTTCAATGTGTGGTCCAACTACACCACGAACCTGAGCAAAATGCAGGCTTCGATGAGCAAGTTGTCCACCGGCGAAATCGCAACCACGGACGACCCTGCCGGCGTGGGCATCAGTGAACGGATGCGCGCCCAGATCGATTCGGTCTCGATGGCCCGTCAGAACACTGACAATGCCATTTCCATGCTGCAGACCGCCGATTCATGGTTGCAGAAGATCAACGACCAGGTTTCCCGTATGAAGGAACTGTCCGTTGAATCCCAGAGCGGCACCGTATCCGACACCGACAAGGAAAATATCCAGGTTGAATTCAAGGCGATGCAGGACGAAATCACCCGTATTACGTCCAAATACACCGCTGCGGCCAAGTTCAACGGGATCTACCTTTTCCGCGGCGGCGACGGATCGGCCGACACCGACGGCGACAAGGTCGGCACCGGCGAAATCGCCGTGCAGGTCGGGGCTGACGTCAACCAGAAGATCACCATCTCCCTGAATGACCTTCAGGTTACCAACACGCAGTCCATCGGTTCGGTGCATACCTATTCTTATGGGGACGGCACCACGGTTCTCGGTTCCAGCCATGACAGCGTGACCTGGTCCAGCATCATCGATTCTTCGAAGATGAGCATCGGCGACGACGGCGTCTCCGGCAAACTGGACGTGGCCATCGACTTCATCGCCAACGCCCGCGCCTCCATGGGCGCGCAGCAGAACCGGATCGAGCAGACCAACAGCGGCTTGCTGGCCTATGAAGACAACCTGACGGCGGCTGAAAGTCAGATCCGCGACATCGACATGGCGAAGGAAACCACCGAGTTCTCGAAGTATCAGGTACTCACCAGTGCTTCCAACGCGATGTTGGCGCAGGCCAATCAACTGCCCCAGAACGTACTGCAGCTCCTCGGCTAGCATTCGTTCGGCAGCTTGAAGCCGGAAACAGAGCGGGATTCCCGCTCTGTTTCTTTTCCCGGTCTCTTTTCTCCGTTGCGCCGGTGCGGCGACGGGAGGGACATGGCATGAAAAATGCTTGATTACATATCGATAAAAATCCGTAACCGAGCATGCGCGATAAGGAAAGACTATGACCATACGATTAGGCGGAATGGCTTCGAGCCTGGAGACCGAAAGCATCATCCAGACGTTGCTGGATGATCGCAGCGCTCCCATCAACACGCTGAAGAATAAAATTTCCGAAGACGAGGAAATTTATGCCTCCTGGACTCAGATCGACACCGAAATGTCCGTATTGAGTTCCAACTCGCAACTGTTGACCAATTACACCACCTGGGCTCAGATGGTCATGGCATCATCCGACGAAGAGGTGGTTTCAGGGTCCGTCACCGGCACCAGTCTGGCCGGCAGAAAATTTTTGGTCAACGTCAGCACCCTGGCCGAAGAGCATCAATACCACAGTTATGCCCAGGACGCCACCAATACCGAATTGGGCCTGGAAGGAGAATTTACCGTCAACGGTCAGACTATCGCCGTGGCAACCACCGACACGCTGCAGTCGATTATGAGCAAAATCAACAGCGCTTCCGCCGCTATGGACGGTGTGGGCGTCAATGCCGGCATCATCGGGACCTCGCTGGTGTTACGCTCCAACGCCACCGGCACCGCCAACGCCATGACCATCGCCGATACCACCGGCACGGTGCTGGCCACGCTGGGACTGACCGATCCGGACAATGAAACCGCCGCCAAGGATTTGAGTGCCACCGTCAACAACGTTCCCGTGACCTCCGCCACCAATACCGGAATCAAAGATATCATCAGCGGCGTAACACTGAATTTCAATGCCACCGGCACCGCCACCTTTTCCGTCGAACACGACACCGACAACATCAAATCGCTGCTCAACGATTTTATCGCTTCCTATAACGAAATCATGGCTTATCTGGAAGATCAGAGCAAAGTCACCGTCAGCAGCGCTTCCGACACGGTTTCGGACGTCGGCACCCTCCAGGGGGATTCCCTGGTCAACAAAATCCAAACCAAATCCCGGCTGTTGCTGAGTTCGATCACCACCAATCCCAACCTGATGGATCAGGATTTCAATTCCCTTTACAAAATCGGCATCTGGTTCGAAGACGAAGACAATGAGATTTCCATTACCGACGAGGATGCACTCGACGACGCCCTGACCAATAATTTTGAAGAAGTGATGAATCTGTTCCGCAGCTACGGCACCGACGGCAACGGCGTGGGAGTGTTCCGGCAATTCAGCGACTATATGGATCAACTGACCGACCCGGCCACCGGCAGCATTACCGTCAAAATAAATTCCCTGACCACCCGCATCTCCGACAATGAATTGCAGAAAGCCAAGCTGCAGAGCCAACTGGCGGATTACGAAGTCGACTTGTGGCAACACTTTGCGGAAATGGAATCTTCGGTCAGTGCCATCAACTCGGCCAGCAGTTACGTTTTCAATTCCCTCGGAATATCCAACGACGACAATTAAGCGGGACGCCGGGGGTTTACGGTTGCTGCCGCCGGACGGGTTGCACCCGGGCCGACGGCAACTGCCGCTCCCGGGCGACGACGGCACTTACCGTCGGGCGGCATGATCGCCGGGAGAAGCTTCCCGCAACCAGTCCAGAAATTCCGCCGCCTCCGGAGAACTTTCCGGCGGCGCCCATGCCCCGAAATCGGCTTCCGGCGTCGGGATATACGGTCCGTGCTTGATTTCGATCATCACGGTGTCCGGAGTATTGATCACCATGCAGTGAAAGGTACCTTCCTCCAATTCATAGCCCACGGTGCCGCCGCCGGGGACCAGCTCGTAACGCGCCGCCACTTCGCCGTCGGGACGAAACACCAGCAGCGAGGCGGAACCGCGCAGGCACAACATCAGTTCGCTTTTTCCGGCGCCGTCGTGCCGGTGCGGCCGGAAATAGGAATCCCGTTGCGCCGCCATCAACAGCCGGTGGATGTCTTCTTCCAGTGATTTATGCAGATTGAAATGACTCCGCCGCCGCGGCGACTCCGCCGCCCGGGCCGACAGCTCATCCATCAATTTACGGTCTATTGTGATCATCTTGTGGTATTCTCCTTGTCCGATTGACACTACCGATTCAGATGATAAATTGGACCCATTCGCCAAAAAGTCAACCCGGTCCCATCAATCAACCGCGATTATTCCCCGACAGGCACCGTTCCGGCGGCACCATCCAAGGCCTCACGGACGCGACGCAGCAACTCTTCCTCGGTATAAGGTTTCTGGATCACGTTTTCGCCGAATTCACCCTGCAGCATCTCCGGTGAATAACCGGTCATAATCAAAATAGGCCGCAGATCGCCGGCGGCGCGAAGATCACGGAACACCTGTCGTCCGGACAACTTCGGCATAATAACATCGAGCAGAATCAACCGGATTTCGTCCCGGTACGTTGTCAGCAGACGTTCGGCCTCCTCGCCGTCCCGGGCGGTGAGAACCTGATATCCGGCCTCCGTCAGCATCAGGGAGGCCAATTCACGGACGTGATCCTCATCCTCGCACAGCAAAATCATTTCCCCGTGCCCGGTCGGCACCGTCCCGGCGGCGGCCGATGCCGCCGTCGCCATTTCATCCCCGGGGGAAATCAATTCCGCCGCCGCGGGATTTTCCTGCCGACAACGCCCGGTAATATCGTTGACCAGAAGCAGGAGATGTTCGGGCCGGTTGTTTTCATCCCGAAATGAAATGGCCGTCACCGAGGCCAGAATAATCCGCCCCTCTTTGCCGACCAGACGGACCGCGGCGGTATTCACGTCCAGCTCCCCCTGGACCAATCGGTTCAGAATTTCAATGGTCGGCGGGGTATCCACCCGGCGCAGCAGTTGCAGATAGTCGCGATGGAACAACATTTCAGGAGGATATCCGGTCATCCGGAGAAAAGCCGGATTGAAATAACGCAATTGCCGGTTAAGGCCGAGGACGGCAATCCCGATCGGGGCGTGTTCGAAGATCAGCCGGAAATGCTTCTCGCTGCGGCGCAATTCGTTGCCACGTTCCCGGATGACGGCGACAAGACGGTCGACATCCCACAGTAATTCATCGCCCCCGTCGTCGTCTCCCGCTGTCGCGCCGACACCGTCGGCCGCAACCGCCGACGTCAGTTTCTGCTGTAACCGCCGCAGCCGGATCAGGCCTTTCCGCCTGCTGCGACAGCAGAAAAACAGAAAGCAGGCACCACCGATCACGACAACCGAAACCAACGGGAACCACCAGGCAACAGAACAACCGGAAGTGTCGGCAACCGTAGACCCGGCCCCCGACACCACCCCGCCCCCAATCAGAACCATGTTGATCACGCTGCCGGAAAAAGCCGGCATGAAATGCCGTTTCACCATGTCTCCTGTCGTCGGTCGCCGTCACCGGGGATATCGCAGCGCCCGGATCGCTTGCAACTTCCGGTTACAGATTATTCTTATTGCAGAACAGCCGGATATCCTCCACCACCTGATCTCCGGCATCCTCGATCAGATAGTGCCCGGCATGATCAAGGGGATAAACGTCGGCCTGGGGATAATACATCCGCCATTTTCGCAGGAATCTGACGTCAAAACACCAATCCTTCATGCCCCAGATCAGGCAGACCGGCAACTCCCGGAACATCCACAGCCCATGCTCGATTTCCAACAATACTTCATAGGAAATATCGTTCACCGACATGGGAATATCCTGAATGAACCGCATGATCGCCACCCGATTGTCATAACTGTCATAGGGCAGCAGAAATCCTTTGGCCACCTGCTCCGGCAATTTTTTCTGGA